>NZ_CAKKMM010000083.1:0-13008 GCF_918698205.1 Microbacterium sp. Bi128
GCGTCAGCGGGGTCGGGGCGGGAACCTCGCCCGCCTCGCGGGCCGCGACGTCGTACGGAATGGCGAGGATCGCCGGCCGACGGTAGGTCAGCGCATGCTCGAGAGCGATCACGGTCGTGGCTGCGGCATCCCGGTCGCCCACCGTATAGGTCCGCACGCCCACGGCGGAGCCGAGCGCGATCTGGTCGACGCCCCACGGGCGCGGGCCCGAGGTCGGCTCGTCACCGACGACCAGCACGAGCGGAATGCGGGCCTGCGCCGCCTCGGCCAGCGCGGTGAGCGTGTTCGTGAACCCGGCTCCGTATGTCGCGGTCGCCGCCGCGATGCGTCCGCTCGCACGGTGGTAGGCGTCGGCGGCCACCACGCCGCCCGCCTCATGGCGGAGGGCGGTGAACGTGGCGCCGGTGCGATGCAGCTCGTCGATGAAATACGCGTTGCCGTTTCCCATCACGCCGAAGACGTGATCGACGTGGGCGGCGAGGGTGCGGGCGACGTGTGCGGACACGGAGGGCATGGCGAAGCCTTTCGAGACGGTACGGATGCGGAAGCCGTATGTGTCTCGCGCACTCGGTCATCGAGCGGCTGTGTGCCCCTTTTTCGAGCACCGGCGGGGGTGGCGCGCGCCGGACGGCATGAGTATGCCACACCCGCGTCTCCGCAGTCTCTTGCGGAGGCGGACTGCGCCTATCCCCGCCGGGTCCGTGGGGTCCTCACAGCGCAGTGCGGATCGCCTCGGCGGCCGAGGCCAGTCGTGCGGCGATCGCGGCGTCATCCAGCTCCGAGGACACGTGCACGGCGGCGACGGCCGCGGGCTCGCGTCCCTGCACGGCGAGCGGCACGGCCACGGCCCGCAGCGACGGGATGACCTCGTCGTGGCTCGTCGCCCAGCCGCGTTCGACGGCCTCGGCGACCTCGGCGGCGAGGCGTGCGTCCACGTCGTCGGGCCAGAGCCGCGGGGGCAGCTGCGCGAGCACCGCGCGACCCGGCGCCCCTCGGGTGATCGGATGCCGTGCGCCCGGGCGCTGCGCGACGGCGGTGACCGCGTGCCGCGGCTCGACGCTCGCGAGTGTCACGCACTCGTCGTGGTCGAGGACGACGAGGAAGCACGTCATCCCGAGGTCGTTGGCCGCGGCGGTCAGCTCGGGGAGCGCCTCGGACTGCAGGTCGGCGGCGACCCCCGCGGCGAGCGCGGCCAGGCCTGTCCCCAAGCGCACCGCGCCCGTGGCATCTCGCGACACCAGGCCGTGGTCTTCGAGCGTGCGCAGCAGGCGGTAGGCGACGGAGCGGTGCAGGCCCACCCGCCCCGCCAGGTCGTCGATCGACAGGGCCGCGCGAGCGGCGGCGAGTTCTTCGAGCAGCCGGATGCCACGGCTCAGGGTCTGCGAGGCAGGGGCGGCGTCTTGCCGTGCGGGCATGGAGCAGCTAGCCTCTCGTTCGATAGGAGAACGTTGCGTTCGAATATAGAACACCGCGCCGCCGCGGTGCAACCCGACATCGACGTCAGGAGAAACGATGCAGTTCCACCACCACGGGTACGTCTCGGGCGATCCGGGCGTGCAGTCCGCCGCGGGGACCGGTATCGACCGCCCCGCCGACCTCCCCGATGAGGTCGACGTCCTCATCGTCGGCTCCGGGCCGGCCGGAATGCTGCTGGCCGCACAGATGTCCCAGTTCCCGCGTGTGACGACGCGCCTCATCGAGAAGCGCGCGGGGCGCCTCGTGCTCGGCCAGGCCGATGGCATCCAGCCTCGCAGCGTCGAGACGTTCCAGGCCTTCGGGTTCGCCGACCGCATCACCGCCGAGGCCTACAACATCGGGTGGATGAACTTCTGGGCCCCCGATCCCGCGGCACCCGAGCGCATCGTCCGCACCACCCGCACCGAGGACTACGCCCTCAAGATCAGCGAGTTCCCGCACCTCATCGTCAACCAGGCGCGGGTGCTGGACTACTTCGCCGAGGCGGCCGCGAACGGCCCCGCGCGCATCGCGCCCGACTACGGCGTCGAGTTCGTCGACCTCACCGTGCACCACGAGGGGGAGTACCCCGTCGAGGTGCGGGTGCGGGATGCCGCGGGCGAGCGCATCGTCCGTGCCAAGTACGTCGCGGGCTGCGACGGCGCGCGCAGCGGCGTGCGGCAGGCGATCGGGCGCACGCACGTCGGCGCGGCGTCCCAGCACGCGTGGGGCGTCATGGACGTGCTCGTCGAGACCGATTTCCCCGACTGGCGCATCAAGTGCGCGATCACCGCCGCCGCCGGCAACATCCTGCACATCCCGCGCGAGGGCGGTTACCTCAGCCGCATGTACATCGATCTCGGAGAAGTGGCCGCGGACGACGACCACCGGGTGCGGCAGACCCCGATCGAAGAGATCATCCGCCGGGCGAACGAGATCCTGCACCCGTACGCGATCGATGTGAAGCAGGTCGCCTGGCACAGCGTCTACGAGGTGGGTCACCGGGTGACCGACCGCTTCGACGACGACGAGGAGAGCCCCCGGGTCTTCCTCACCGGCGACGCGTGCCACACGCACAGCGCGAAGGCGGGGCAGGGCATGAACGTCTCGATGCAGGACGGCTTCAACCTCGGCTGGAAGCTCGGTCACGTGCTCACCGGCCTCGCGCCGGCCGACCTGCTGCGGACCTACTCCGCCGAGCGTCAGCCGGTCGCGCAGCAGCTCATCGACTTCGACCGCGAGTGGTCCTCGCTCATGGCGCGCAAGCCCGGCGAGATCACCGACCCCGACGAGCTGTCGACCTACTACCTCGCCACCGCCGAGTTCCCCTCCGGCTTCATGACGCAGTACGGTCCGTCCCCGATCGTCGGGGCGGACGCGGCGCAGGAGCTGGCATCCGGATTCCCCGTCGGCAAGCGTTTCCACAGCGTCGAGGTCGTCCGCGTGTGCGACGGCAATCCCGTCCACCTGGGGCACCACGCCCGTGCCGACGGGCGCTGGCGCCTCTACGCCTTCGCGGATGCCGACGGCACGGCGCTGCGCGCGTGGGCCGAGGCCGCGCGGGCGATCATCAAGCGGTTCACTCCCGCCGGTGCGGATCCCGACGCCGTGTTCGACGCGAAGGCGGTGTTCCCCGGTCGCTGGGAGGACGTCGTCGACGTGCCCGAGCTCTTCCGCCCGAAATCGGGGCAGCTCGGGCTCACCGATCTCGAGAAGGTGTTCGCGGCTTCGCCCTCGGCGTGGACGACCGCCGACATCTTCGCCGAGCGGGGAATCGCCGCCGACGGAGCCGTCGTGGTCGTGCGCCCCGACCAGTACGTTGCGCACGTGCTGCCGCTGACCGACCCCGCCGGTCTGGAGCGCTTCCTCGCCGGCGCCATGGCTGCCCCGGTGGGTGCGGCCGCGCGCTGACCCGTCGTCGGCGGCTCGGCATCCTGACCCGACGCGATAAACGCTCTGCCGAGCGAAACACGGCGGGGCGCGGCGTGTCTCACTCGCGGCGGCGTTTATCGGCGACAGGGCCGCGTCGCCGCGGCCGAGGTGCGCTGGCCGTGGCGGCGATCATGCCGAACCCCTTGTACGCAACGTATATCGGCACGCGCCGGTGTGCTGAGAAGAATGGGCGGGGACACCCCGCATCGATCCAGGAGGATTCATGACCGATTCGCGCGAGAGCGAGCTGCTGGCATCCGTACCCACCGGCCTGCTGATCAACGGGGAGTGGCGCGCCGCCACGGGCGGCAAGACCGTCTCCGTCAAGGACCCCTCGACGGGTGACGTCATCCACGAGATCGCCGACGCGACCGTCGACGACGGCGTCGCGGCGATGGATGCCGCGGCCGACGCGTTCCCGTCGTGGGCGGCGACGCCGGCGCGGGAGCGGGCCGAGATCCTCCGTCGCGCGTTCGACCTGCTGCAGGAGCGCAAGGAGGACGTCGCGCTGCTGATGACCCTCGAGATGGGCAAGCCCCTCGCCGAGGCGCGCGGCGAGGTCGGCTACGGCGGCGAGTTCCTGCGCTGGTTCAGCGAGGTGACCGCCCACACCCAGGGTCGCTACGGCGCGAACCCCGAGGGCACCGGACGCATGATCGTCACGCAGCACCCCGTCGGCCCGTGCTACCTCATCACCCCGTGGAACTTCCCCCTCGCCATGGCGACGCGCAAGATCGCGCCCGCCCTGGCCGCCGGTTGCACGGTCGTCATCAAGCCCGCGACCCTCACGCCCCTCACGACCCTGTTCTTCGCGCAGATCCTGCAGGACGCGGGCGTGCCGGCGGGCGTCGTCAACGTCGTCACCACGACGAACACCGGGCCCGTCTCGGAGCGCATCATCTCCGACCCGCGCCTGCGAAAGCTGTCCTTCACGGGCTCGACCCCGGTTGGGGTGAAGCTGCTGCAGCAGGCGGCTCCGGGAGTTCTCCGCACCTCGATGGAGCTCGGCGGCAACGCGCCCTTCGTCGTCTTCGAGGATGCCGACCTCGACAAGGCCGTCGAAGGGGCCATGCTGGCGAAGTTCCGCAACATCGGCCAGGCGTGCACCGCCGCCAACCGCTTCATCGTGCAGCGGTCGGTCGTCGAGGAGTTCACCCGTCGCGTCACCGAGCGCGTGCAGGCGATGAAGATCGGCCGCGGCACCGAGGAGGGCGTGCAGATCGGACCCCTCATCGACGACCGCGCGGTCGACAAGGCCAAGACCCTCGTCGGCGACGCCGTCGAGCGCGGCGCCACGGTCACCACGGGCGGCTCGCCCGTCGACGGTCCCGGCACCTTCTTCGAGCCGACCGTCGTCTCGGACGTCCAGCCGGGCAGCGACATCCTGCGCGAGGAGATCTTCGGGCCCGTGCTCGCGATCGTGCCCTTCGACACCGAGGACGACGCGGTGCGCATCGCCAACGACACCGAGTACGGCCTGGTCTCGTACGTCTTCACCGAGTCGCTCGCGCGCGGTCAGCGCATGATCGAGCGACTCGAGACCGGGATGATGGGCCTCAACGTTGGTGTCGTCTCCAACGCTGCCGCCCCGTTCGGCGGCTGGAAGCAGTCCGGCCTCGGCCGCGAGGGCGGCGACGAGGGCATCCACGAGTACCTGCAGACGAAGTACACCCTCACGGCGAACCCCTACGCCTGACCACCCCCGGATGCCACGCCCCCGCGCTCCTTGGAGCGTCGGGGTCGTGGCATCCGTCGTTTCCCGCCGCGCACAACTCCTGCGTTTCCGCCCCTTCTGGACGCCCGGCGAGGGGAGCCCGGTGTTCTGCAGGAGTTGTGCGGCCGGCCCCGCGCCGCGGGCTCCGCGCTTCTTGGAGCGTCGGGCCGTGGCATCCGTCGTTTCCCGCCGCGCAACTCCTGCGTCGCCTCGCCGCGGAGCCCGGGATGCCACCCGCACAACTCCTGCAGCCGGGTCGGTCGGCGGCCTTCCTCGGTGCTGACTGGCTGCGGTGCCGGAGTTGTGCCTGCCCGCCGCGGACACGACACCGGTCGCGGTCGCGGTCGCGGCCGAGCCGCGCGGCCCGGGATGCCACCCGCACAACTCCTGCATTGCCACGCCGCGCGGGCCGGGATGCCAGGATCCTGCCGATCATGCCGGAGTTGTGCCCCGCGGGACCGGGGTCAGTCGCCCGCGTGGCGGTCCAGGAACGCGAAGACCTCGGCGTCGTCGACCCCGGGGAACATGCCGCGGGGGAGCGGCGAGAACATGTGGCGGTGGACCCGGGCGCTGGGCCACGCCTTTCCCTGCCACCGCACCGCCGCCTCGGAGTCGGGTCGTCGGCAGCAGGATTCGTCGGGGCAGCGGGACACCCCGCGCGTCGAGGTCTCGCGGCCGCGGAACCACCGGGCGTCGTCGAAGGGAACGCCGACGGTGATCGAGAAATCGCCGTCGGACGTGGTGCCGGTCTGAGTGGAGCACCAGAACGTCCCGGCCGGGGTGTCGGTGTACTGGTAGTGCTCGGTCGTCCGGTTGTGCTCGGTGAACGCGGCGCGCGCCGAGAACTTCTTGCACACGATCTGGCCCTCGACCGAGCCGGTGACGTCGGTCGGCAGCGGCAGGTCGTCGTTCTCGTACACGCGGGCGATCGCACCGTCGCCGTCGACGCGCAGGAAATGCAGCCGGATGCCGAGATGCGTCGTCATGAGGTTGGTCATGCGCATCGCGGCGGCCTCGTGCGTCACACCGAACGCGTCGCGGAAGTCCTCCACCGCGAGGTTGCGGTCCTTCTTGGCCTGAGCGAGGAACGCGACCGAGCTCGTCTCGGGCATGAGGCAGCACGCGGCGTAGTAGTTGATCTCGAGCCGCTGCTGCAGGAAGTCGGCGTAGTCGGTGGGCGGGCGATGCCCGAGCAGACGGTGCGCCATCGCTTGCAGCGCCATTGAGCGCAGGCCGTGTCCGCCGGGGATGGATGCCGGGGGCAGGTAGATGCGTCCGTTCTCGAGGTCGGTCACCGAGCGCGCCGAGTGGGGGAGGTCGGCGACGTAGATGAGCTCGAAGCCGAGCTGCTCGGCCATGATGCTCACCGTGCGGTGCGTCAGCGCCCCGGTGCCGTGCCCGGCGGCCTTGAGCTGCTTCTCTGCGAGCCTCTCGATCTCGGGGAGGTGATTGTCGATCCCGCGCATACGCACGCGAAGCTCGGTGTTGGCGCGGCGCGCCTCCTCTGGGCTCGCGATCGTCTCGCGCTCGCGACGCTGCAGCTCCCGATGCAGCCCCAGGACCGCCTCGATCGTGTCGTCGCTCGTCCCCTTGGTCACCTTGATCGGCGCGATACCGAGCTGGCGGAAGAACGGGCTGGACTGCGCCCGCTCGAGCTCGATCTCCAGCGCCGCACGGCGATTGGGCGGCTCGGTCGACAGCAGCTCGGTGACCTCGGTCTCGGTCGCCCGCGCGATCTCCTGCAGCAGGGACAGCTTGGGCTCGCGCTTGCCGTTCTCGATGAGGCTCAGTTGGCTGCCGGCGACACCGACCAGGGCTCCGAGCTCGTCGAGCGTGTAGCCGCGGGCCAGGCGATGGTGACGGATGCGATGCCCGAGCGTGGTCAGTTCGAGTGACGAGGCCATTCCTTGACGATAGCGAAAGATCATCGATTCTTGTGCCGCGATCGAGATGAAAGTCGCGGCGACAAGCCGCAAAGTGGAGGAAGACCACCGAATTCGCTCTCAATCGAGGAGATCGACATGGCACTCGCCGACATTTTCCCGGGCCGCTCCGCCGATCGCTCCGCCGCGGCGTCGGTTCGCCCGACCCCCGCCGGCCACGGCATCCGTCCGTCGATCGAAGGCCCGGGCCTGGCCGCACTCGTCGCCTGGGTCGACCAGGTCGCCGCCCTCACGCAGCCCGATCGCATCCACTGGGTCGACGGGTCGGCGGCCGAGAACGACGCACTGCTGCGCGAGATGGTCGACGAGGGCAAGCTCATCAAGCTCAACCCCGAGTGGCGACCCGGCTCGTACCTGGCGCGCTCGCACCCGAGCGACGTCGCCCGGCTCGAGTCGCGCACCTACATCGCGTCCGAACGCGAAGAGGATGCCGGCCCCACCAACAACTGGATCGCCCCGGCCGAGATCCGCGAGACGCTCGACGGCGTCTTCGCCGGGTCCATGCGCGGGCGCACGATGTACGTCGTGCCCTTCTCGATGGGCACCGTCGGCGGACCGCTCAGCCACATCGGCGTCCAGATCACCGACAGCGCCTACGCCGTGGCATCCATCGGCATCATGACCCGTGTGGGCACGGCGGTGCTCGAGCAGATCGCCGCGGGTGCTCCGTGGGTGAAGACCGTGCACTCGGTCGGTGCGCCGCTGGCCCCGGGGCAGGCGGACGTCGCCTGGCCGTGCAACGACGAGAAGTACATCGTGCACTTCCCCGACACGCTCGAGGTGTGGTCGTACGGCTCGGGGTACGGCGGCAACGCGATCCTGGCCAAGAAGTGCTTCGCCCTGCGCATCGCCTCGGTCATCGGCCGCGACGAGGGCTGGCTCGCCGAGCACATGCTGCTCATCCGCGTCATCGACCCGAAGGGCACGGCGTACCACGTCGCGGCGGCCTTCCCCTCGGCGTGCGGCAAGACCAACCTCGCGATGCTGCGTCCGAGCATTCCCGGGTGGCGCGTCGAGACCCTCGGCGACGACATCACGTGGATCCGTCCCGGCGAGGACGGACGCTTGTGGGCGATCAACCCCGAAGCCGGCTTCTTCGGTGTCGCCCCCGGAACCGGTGAGTCGACCAACGTCACCGCGGTCGAGACGCTCTGGGGAAACACGATCTTCACCAACGTCGCGCTCCGCCCCGACGGAGACGTGTGGTGGGAGGGGCTCACGGACGAGGCACCCCCGCAGCTCGTCGACTGGGAGGGCAACGACTGGACCCCCGCCTCGGGCCGCCCGGCCGCGCACCCGAACTCGCGCTTCACCGTGGCCGCCGCGCAGTGCCCCCAGATCGCGCAGGACTGGGAGACCCCCGAGGGCGTGCCGCTGGATGTCATCCTGTTCGGCGGGCGTCGCGCCACGAACGTGCCGCTGGTTCTCGAGGCCACGGACTGGTCGCACGGTGTCTTCCTCGGCTCGACGGTGTCGAGTGAGAAGACCGCGGCGCAGGAGGGCACCGTCGGTGAGCTGCGCCGTGATCCCTTCGCGATGCTCCCGTTCTGCGGCTACAACATGGGCGACTACTTCGCCCACTGGCTGAAGGTCGGCGAGAAGCTCCGCTTCGATCGCGCACCCCGGATCTTCCAGGTCAACTGGTTCCGCAAGGGCGACGACGGCCGCTTCCTCTGGCCCGGGTTCGGCGACAACGCACGCGTGATCGACTGGATCATCCGCCGGGTGGACGGCCAGGTCGATGCCGTCGACACCCCCATCGGCCGCCTGCCCCGGACGCAGGACCTCGACCTGTCGGGCCTGGACCTTCCGGCCGCCGACCTCGAGGAGCTGTTCGCCATCGACACGGCGTCGTGGCTGGCCGAGGCCGACCTGACCGAGGAGTTCTTCGACACCTTCGGGAGCCACCTTCCGGCCGCCCTGCGTGCCGAGCTCGCCGCGCTCCGCTACCGCCTGCAGCGCGCGTAGCCCCACCGACTCGACGCCCCTCCCTGCTCTTGGCGCGCGGGAGGGGCGTCGTCCTGTCCGCGGGGGCGCAGAATCCGCGAGACTGCACCGGCCTGACATCTCCATTGCACGCTGCGGGGGAGATGTCAGGCGAATGCAGTCTCGGCGTGCGGCGGTGCTCCGCGTGGGGCGCCCCGCCCGGCGGCGCCCCGCCCCGCGCTCACACCAACAGTTGGTGCTTCGCGAGGTCGCGGTAGAGGGGGACGGATGCCACGAGCTCGCTGTGCGTGCCCTGGCCGACGACGCGGCCGTTCTCGAGCACCACGATGAGATCGCTGTCGACGACGGTCGACAGGCGGTGCGCGATCACGAGGAGCGTTCGGTCGGTCGCGACGGCGTCGATCGCCTCGCGCATGCGCTGTTCGTTGACGCCGTCCAGCGACGACGTCGACTCGTCCAGCAGCAGCACCGGGGGAGCGGCCAGCAGCGCTCGCGCGATCGCGAGGCGCTGACGCTCGCCGCCCGAGAGCATGACACCGTCCTCGCCGACCGGGGCGTCGACGCCCAGGGGGTTCCGCTCGAGGACATCGCCGAGATTGACCGCGCGCAGCACCCGCTCGCATTCGGCATCGGATGCCTCGGGCGAGGCCAGGCGCAGGTTGTCGGCGATCGTGCCGGCCAGGGTCGGGGCGTCCTGTTCGACGTAGCCGAACCGCGCGCGCAGGTCCGCGCGTGGGAGGTCGCGGGCGTCGACGCCGTCGATGAGGATCGCCCCGCCCGTGGGGTCGTAGAAGCGCTCGACGAGCGACAGCACCGTGCTCTTGCCGGCGCCGGAGGGGCCGACCAGCGCGACTCGGGATCCGCGCGGCACGGTGAACGACACCCCCCGCAGCACCTCGTTCTCGCCTTCTTCGGCTTCGACCGCGGTCTCGTCCGCGGCGCGGTCCAGGTGCGCCTGCACGAGCACCGACCGGGCCTCCTGTGCGGCGGCCTCGCGCGCCTTCACGACGTGGTCGGGGTAGCGGAACCGGACGTCGCGGAACTCGATCGCCGCGGCATCCGCCCGGGCCTGTGTCGTCGCCGTCCGGTCGCCGTCGTCTTCGAGCGGCAGGTCGAGCACCTCCTGGATGCGCCCCAGCGCTCCCAGCGCCTGGTTCACGGACGTGATCGCCCCGATCGCCGAGGCGAGCGGCTGCACGAGCAGGAACAGGAAGATCACGAAGGTCACGAGTGCCGCGACGTCGATGGCCCCGGATGCCACGCGGAAACCGCCCACGCCCAGCACCACGAGCAGCGAGACCTGCAGGGCGATCCCGGCGACGGGCACGATGAGCGCCGACACCTTCGCGATCCGGACGCCCGCGTCGTACGCCGCGGTCGCGGTGGACGTGACCGTCTCGACCTCGCGCTCGGTCGCCCCCGACGCGCGGATCGTGCGGATCGAGCCGACCGCCCGCTCGACACCCGAGGCGAGCTCGCCGACCTTGGCCTGCTGCACCGCCGAGGCCGTGCGGATGCGCGTGCTCAGCACCACCACGGTCGCGATCGAGACCCCGAGCACGAGCACGATCAACCCGAGCAGCAGCGGGTCGATGAACGCCATCGCCACGATCGCCCCGACGAGGATGAGCGCGTTGCCCACGGCATCCGCCAGTCCCTGCGTGAGCACGGCGTACAGCAGGGTCGTGTCGGTCCCGACGCGGGACACGAGGTCGCCCGTGCGGCGGGCGTCGAACTCGCTGATCGGCAGGCGCAGGATGCGGGAGATCAGCCGCCGACGGCTGGAGTAGACCACCGCGGTGCCGGTGCGCTGGAGCAGGTAGTGCTGGTAGCCCGAGATGAGCGACGACAGCACGACGAATCCGACCAGCATCCAGACGAGGAGCCCCAGCGGCACCGAATTCTGCACGCGCGAGATCACTTCGCCGACCAGCAGCGGTTGCACCAGCGTCGCAGCCGCGCCGAGCACGCTCAGCACCGCGACGACGATGAGCGTGCGGCGATGCTCGAGAAGGAACGGCAGCAACTGACGGAAGGACGCGCGCGGGCCTTCGGGTGCGCGGCGGCCGCGACGGCTGCGAGCGGGAGAGGACACAGACATGCTCACCTCGTTCTGTGAGGGGGGATCAGATTCGACCGTACTTCTTGTGGGCGGCCTGTTTGGACACGCCCAGTGCGCTGGCGATCGACACCCAGGAGTGTCCGCGCAGACGGGCGCGCCGCACCTGGGCTTCTTCAAGGCGGGCGATCTCCTGCCGCACCGCCTGGAGGCGGCGGAGTTCGGCCAGCGGTTCGTCGTCACCGGTTCCGCCGACGGCGGTGCGGGTCGTGTCGTTCATGTCGTCAATCTATGTTGACGAACGGGCGTTTGTCAACATAGATTGACGTCCCGCGCCCGGGAACGACGGATGCCACGAGGCCGAGGCCCCGTGGCATCCGATCATCCGCCGGTCCGGGTCACGGAGCGGTCGCCGCGGCGGCGAGGTTGTCGTCGTAGTCGACGTCCTTGGTCTCGGGGGAGAGGGACACCGCGATGAGGGTGAGCACACCCATCACCGACAGGTACGCCCCGACGAGCCACGGGTTTCCGCCGCCCGCGGCCCACAGCGCCACGGCGACGATCGGGGCGAGGGCGGCGCCGAGGATCGACGAGACGTTGTACGAGATCGCCGAGCCGGTGTAGCGCGTGTTCGTCGGGAACAGCTCGGGCAGCACCGCGCCCATGGGGCCGAACGTCGTGCCCATCAGCAGGAACCCGATGATGAGGAACGCCTGCACGTAGACGCGCGTGAGGTTCGCATCGGCCTGCGGCAGCAGGAAGAAAGCGAAGGTCAAGCCGAACAGGATGATCGCGATCGTCACGCCGATCAGCAGACGCTTTCGGCCGAAGCGGTCGGCGAGCGGGCCGGAGAGCAGGGTGAAGATGCCGAAGAACACCACGCCGATGATCTGCATGATGACGAAGTCCGTGTACCCGAATCCGAGGCCGGGGACGTAGGCGGCGGGATCGAACGGGGTGCCGGCCTTCTCGGCCGCGGCGGCGGCGCCCTCGAGCGTCGGCTTGGTGCCGTACGACAGCGTGAAGCTCGTCATGAGGTAGAACAGCACGTACGTCGCCAGCATGATGAACGTGCCGAGGATCAGCTGCACCCAGTTGCGACGGATGACCTCGCCGAGCGGGAACTTGCGGATCACGCCGCTCTTCTCGGCCTTGGCGAACGACTCGCTCTCGACGAGCTTGAGGCGCACCCACAGTCCGACGATGACCATCACGGCCGAGAACAGGAACGGCACGCGCCAGCCCCACGCGAGGAACTCCGCCGACCGCTGTGCGGTGCCGTCGGGGTGGGGCAGGGCGAAGTTGATGGTGAGGAAGATGCCGTTGGCGATGATGAAGCCGATCGGGGCACCGAGCTGCGGGAACGTGCCGTACCAGGCGCGCTTGCCCTTCGGGGCGTTCTCGGTCGCGACGAGCGCCGCGCCCGACCATTCGCCGCCGAGCGCGAAGCCCTGCGCGAGACGCATGATCAGCAGCAGGATGGCTGCCCACACGCCGATCTCGTTGAACGTCGGCAGGCAGCCGATGAGGAACGTCGCGACACCCATCGTGAGGAGGGATGCCACGAGCGTGGCCTTGCGCCCGAACCGGTCGCCGAAGTGGCCGAAGACGACGGCGCCGAGGGGCCGCGCGACCATCGCCGCGCCGAACACGCTGAACGACAGCAGGAGCGAGGTCGTCTCGTTGCCGGTGGGGAAGAAGAGGATGGGGAAGACGAGCACCGCCGCGGTGGCGTACGCGTAGAAGTCGTAGAACTCGATCGTCGTGCCGATGAGGCTCGCGGTGATGACACGCGAGCGGGGGTTGGCCGGAGCCGACGACGAGCGGACGGTGGGAGAGGAGGAGGTCATGACTGCCTGACGAGAGATCGAGCGATCGCGTCCGTCGTGAGGGCGCAACGGTGGCGCGGGATCGGAGGCGGAGGTGTGCGCATCCGGGCGCGCGGCGGGGGGCACCGG
>NZ_CAKKMM010000084.1:0-12904 GCF_918698205.1 Microbacterium sp. Bi128
CCCACATCCCCGGGCATCGCTCCCGAAGCACGCCCGCGTGCGCCTCGCGGGTGCGCACGGTCTGTTCGGCGAGTCGGAGCCGCACCGCGATCTCGGCCACCGCGGCGCGCTCGGCCATGTCGAGGCGGTCACGTCGCACGGCTGCGGGCGTGCGACCCCGCGGGTCATGCCAGAGTCCGTCGAGCGTAGGGTCGGGGCCGACCCAGGGGTCGGGGTCATCGAGCGCGTCGCTCAGCACACGGCGGATCAGGTCGTACTCGGCCGCTGCGGCGCGATGGCGGGCCCCCGCCGCATCTTCGAGGCGGTCCAGCACCGCCGCCGGACCATGAGACGTCGCGCGATCGGCGCCGCCCACGTCGTCTTCGTCGACGAGCCCGAGCGCGATCGCCCAGGCGGAATCCGCGTCGGACTGCAGGCTGTCCTCATCGGGGCACGGCGCCCAGACCTGCGCGCCGGCCGTCGACGACCGATCGCCAGGGGGTGCCGGGATCTCCATATTCGAACACTAATGAGGGGGTCCGACATCGACCGGGGTGTCGCATCGTCGGACGCGCGCCCCCGCTCAGCGGATCGGCCACGCGCCGTCGAGCGGGGGAGCCTCGGCATCCAGTCGTCCGATCTTGACGAAGTACTCGGTGAGGCTCGCCGCTTGCGCGCGCGCCCAGGCGATCTGTCGGGTGTGCAGTTCGTCGAGGGTCGGCGGCAGCCAGGCGGCGTAGCGCTCGGCGAGCGCGAGAGCCAGCCGTCCGGCAGCGACGGCGTCGGCGCACGCCTCGTGGGCGGCGTCGAGCGGCACCGCGTAGTGCGCGGCGACGTGGGTCAGCGTGCGCTTGCCGCGCCGGTAGCGGTCGTAGGTCTTGTCGACCACGAGCGGATCGATCACGGGCGATGGCGCATCGATGGGCGGGATGCCGTGACGCAGCGCCTCGTACTTGAGCATCGAGAAGTCGAAGGGGGCGTTGTAGGCCACGACCGGGATGCCGGCGGCGAACAGTGCGCGCAGCGCCTCGACCACCTCGGCGACGACCCCGGCCGCGGGCGCCCCCTCGGCGCGGGCACGCGCGGTGGTGACGCCGTGGATGGCGGCTGCGCCCGCGGGGATCTCGACGCCGGGGTCGGCCAGCCAGTCGCGCGCATCGATGACGTGTCCGCCCGCGTCGAGCACGCCAACGTGCGCCGTCACGATGCGATCGTTCACCACGTCGACCCCGGTGGTCTCGAGGTCGAACACCCCGACGACGCGCGCCCACTCGGGCGTCTGGAACATCGGGAGCGGCTCGGCCTGCCACGTGGTCATGCGCCCAGGCTAGGGCGGGGTTCCGACACGGCCGCGGAGGCACTCCGGCGCGGACGGGCTCGCGGCCCGTCCCGGGTGCGTGCCCGGCGCCGTGGGCTGCGCCGAAAACAGGCGTTGTGCGGAGAACAGGCCGGTTTGCCGCGGATCGGCATGTTCTCGCGGCATCCCCTGTTCTCGCATCGGCGCGGGCCGCTCCGGCGCGACCGGCCAAGACGGTGTCACCCCCTCTCGTAGAATCGACGGATGCCGAACCCCTATGCCGCGCTGCTCGCCGAGATCCCGGTGCAGCGGCAGACGGCCGAGAGCCTGGGCGGCACGACGGCCTACTGGACGTACGGCGACGCCGACGCCGCGACCACGATCGTCGCGGTGCACGGCTTCCGCGGTGAGCACCACGGCCTCGAGCCGGTCGTGGCGCACCTTCCCGGCATCCGGGTGATCTCGCCCGACCTGCCCGGATTCGGCGAGACGGCGCCGCTGCCCGGCCGTGCGCACGACCTCGACGCGTATGCCGCGTGGTTGCGGACGTTCGTCGAGACCGTCGCGCCCGGCGCGGTCGTGCTCGGGCACTCGTTCGGCTCGATCGTCGCCTCCGCAGCCGTCGCGGGCGGCCTGGCCACGCCGAAGCTCATCCTGGTCAACCCGATCGGCGCTCCGGCCCTCGAAGGTCCGCGCGGGGTGCTCACGCGTCTCGCGGTGTTCTACTACCTCGCCGGTGCGAAGCTGCCACGCCCGATCGGCGACGCGCTCCTGCGCAACGGCGTCATCGTGCGCGTGATGAGCGTCGCGATGGCCAAGACGCGCGACGCCGATCTGCGCCGCTTCGTGCACGAGCAGCACGACACGTACTTCTCGCGCTTCGCCGACCGCGACGTGCTGCACGAGGCGTTCGTGACGAGCGTCTCGCACGACGTGCGGGAGTTCGCCCCCCGCATCGCCCAGCCCACGCTCCTCGTCGCGGCCCAGAAAGACGACATCACGCCCATCGAGGCCGAGCGCCACCTCGCGACGCTCTTCCCGCGCGCTGAGCTGGTGGAGATCCCCGACGTGGGGCACCTGATCCACTACGAGACTCCGGGCGCGGCGGCATCCGCGATCACTCGCTTCCTGCGCGGGCCCTCCGCCGCCGGTACGCGTTGACGTTCATGCGGTTGCCGCAGTTGCCCGAGTCGCAGTACCGCTTGGAGCCGTTCTTGGAGAAATCGACGTAGACCCCCTGGCAGTCGTCGGCGTCGCAGACGCGCACACGGGCGTACTCGTCTGCGCGGATGACGTCGACGAACGCCATCGCCGCTTCGACGAGCATGCGCTGCGCGAGCGCGTCCGAGGGGTCGGACGCGTGGATGTGCCAGTCGAAGTCGTCGTGCCGCACGAGCTGGGGGAGGGCCTTCCCGTCGCGGAGCATCGCGTTCACGAGCGGCACGGACGTGTCCCGGTCGACGGTCCACAGTTCGAAGATCCGGGAGCGGATGCCGCGCACCGCCGCCAGTTCTCGGTCGTCGCGCGTGCGCGAGCCGGTGTAGGCGTGGCGGGTGGCGAAGTCGTCGAGCTGATCCATCGACACCAGCGTGTCGACCCCCGTCGTGTCGGTGTGCGGCAGCGTGTTGACCAGCTCGACCGTGGCGCGGAGGACGAGCTCGGTGTCACGAATGAAGACCATGTTGACTCCTGACAGGCGGACGCTCTACTGTCACGAGTGTAAACGTACTTCACTCCTGACAGCGGGCAGCCATGACCACCTCCTCCGTCGCCCTTCCACGCCCGACGCATCACGGCTCCACGGCCGTCACCGGCCTCGTGATCGCGGTCGCCTCGGCGCTGGCGTTCTCGTCCAGCGGCCCGTTCGTGAAACCGCTGCTCGACGGCGGCTGGTCGCTGGGCGCCGTCCTCGTCGTACGGATGGGGCTCGCTGCCCTGCTGCTGTCGCCCGCGCTCGTTCGTGCCGTGCGTCGACAGCCGGGATTCCTGCGGCGGCACGGTCTGCTCATCCTCGCGTTCGGCCTCACGGCGGTCGCCGGATGCCAGGTGTTCTACTTCGCGGCGATGCAGCGGATGCCGGTCGCGGTGGCGCTCCTGATCCAGTACATCGCGCCCGTGCTCCTCGTCATCGCGGTGTGGGCGCGCACACGGCGGGCGCCGTCGAAGCTCGTCATCGTCGGTTCCGTCGTCGCGATGGCCGGTCTCGTGCTCGTCGTCGACATCAGCGGTGCGCGTTTCGACCTGCTCGGCACGCTGTTCGCACTGTGTGCGGCGGTGTGTGCGGCGGCCTACTTCGTCATCGCGGGGCGGGCCGGCGACGATCTGCCCCCGCTCGCGCTCGCCGCGGGTGGCCTGCTGACCGGCACGGCGGTGATGGGGGTGCTGATCGTGACGGGCGTGCTGCCCTTCGCCGCCCCCGCGATCACGGTGTCGATGCTGGGGCTCGAGGTCCCCGGCATCCTGCCCCTGCTGTGGGTCGGCGGCGTCGCGACGACCCTCGGCTACGCGCTCGGCGTCATCGCCGTGCCGCTCATCGGGTCGCGGCTGGCGTCGTTCGTCGGGCTGAGCGAAGTGCTGTTCGCCCTCGGATTCGCCTGGTTGCTGCTGGGCGAGACCCCCGCACCGGTGCAGTTCGTCGGGGGAGCGCTCATCCTGGCCGGTGTCGTGCTCGTGCGACTGGATGCCGATGGCCCGGCCGAACCGCGCACCGAGACGGCGAGCGTGCCAGTCGTCCCGGCACCCTGACAGCGCGCCGCTACAGCTGCTGGCGCGCCAGGTCCATCAGCGGCCCGACGCGGTAGCCGATGACCTCGCCCATCACGAGCGAGGTCTCGGTGCGCTCGACGCCTTCGATCGAGAGGATGCGGGCGTCGGTGTCGAACAAGTGCTGGGTGTCGCGGCAGGCCACCCGCACGAGCAGGTCGACCTGTCCGCTGAGGCCGTGTGCCTGCAGCACTTCGGGCACTCGGGCGAGGGCTTCACGGATCGCGGGCAGCTCGGCCTGCCGCACCGTCACCTGCAGGAACGCCTCGATCGGGAAGCCCAACGCCTCGGCCGATAGCGTGCGCTCGTAGGACAGGAACACACCGCCCTTCTCGAGGCGGCCCATCCGCGCCTGGACGGTGTTGCGCGAGAGGCCCAGCTTCTCGGCGAGCGCGACGACGGTGGCGCGGGGATCGTGGGACAGGGCGCGGAGGAGGTCGAGGTCGACCGCGTCGAGCTTGGTCATGGTGCGAAACAGTAGCAGGATGCTCGGTCATCGCAATGCGCACAATGCTGAACCCGTGGCGCGGGTCTTGAGCGCCCTGCCTTCCCCGCGTACGGTCGGCCGTGTCGGCGACGCCGCCGGCACCCGGACTGCCCCGCTCCCACGAGGATCGCGGGCCGCACCTGGAGGGATGACGATGACGTACACCCAGACCACTCCTCACCACGGATCGGCTGTCGACGGAACCGCGGCGGATGCCGCACGAACGAACGAGTCCGCTGCGCGGGGGAGGACGCCCCGCTCCGACGACGGGGGCGACGTCGCCCGACTGCTCGAACCGGACGGGACGCGCGTGCCCGATCCCGCGTTGGACCCCTGGATCGCCGACCTGTCGCCGCACGAGCTGCGCGCCCTCCACCGCGACATGGTCCTGACCCGCCGCCTGGATGCCGAGGGCGTCGCGTTGCAGCGTCAGGGGCAGCTCGCGCTGTGGGCACCGTGTCGCGGTCAGGAGGCGGTGCAGATCGGCACCGCTCACGCACTCTCCGCCGGAGACTTCGCCTTCCCCAGCTACCGCGAGCACGGCGTCCTCCTGGCGCGCGGGGCGAAGCCCGAGGGCTACATGCTCGCGTGGCGTGGCGAGGAGCACTCCGCCTACGACCACGCGAGCATCAACGTCGCGCCCATGCAGATCATCATCGGAGCCCAGGCGCTGCACGCCACCGGGTGGGCGATGGGTGCGCAGCGCGACGGTTCCACCGACGTCGCCGTGGCGTACTTCGGCGACGGTGCGACGAGCCAGGGCGACGTCAACGAGGCGATGGTGTTCGCGTCGTCCTTCGGTGCGCCGGTGGTCTTCGTCTGCTCCAACAACCAGTGGGCGATCTCGGAGCCGGTCACCGTCCAGGCGAAGCACCCCATCGCGGGCCGGGCGCCGGGCTTCGGCATCCCGAGCCTGCGGATCGACGGCAACGACGTGCTCGCGTGCGTCGCCGCCATGCGGTGGGCGCTGGACCGCGCGCGTCGGGGGGACGGACCCTCGTTCCTCGAGGCCGTGACGTATCGGATGGGGCCGCACACCACGTCGGACGACCCGACCCGCTACCGCACGGCGGACGAGGTCGAGCGGTGGGCCGAGCGCGACCCGATCGCCCGGTTCGAGGCGTACCTGTGCGCCGAGGGCGTGCTCGACGACTCCGCGCTCGCCGAGGTCGCCGCGGCCGCCGACGCTCTCGCCGCCGAGGTGCGAGCCGCCTGCATCGGGGCGGTCACCCGGGCCCCCGAGACCGTGTTCGACCACGTCTACGCCGAACCCCACGCCCCGCTGGCCGCCCAGCGCGCCGAGTACGTCGCGTACCTCGCGGGCTTCGCCACGGAGGAGGCTCGATGACCGCGCTCACCCTCGGATCGGCGATCACCGCGGGCCTGGCCCGGGCGATGGCCGACGATGACCGGGTCCTGCTCCTGGGAGAGGACATCGGCAAGCTCGGCGGCGTCTTCCGGGTTACCGACGGCCTGCAGGAGCGCTTCGGCGCCCCGCGCGTCATCGACACCCCGCTCGCCGAGGCCGGCATCGTCGGCACCGCGGTCGGCCTCGCCCTGCGCGGCTACCGGCCCGTCGTCGAGATCCAGTTCGACGGCTTCGTCTACCCCGCCTTCGATCAGATCGTCTGCCAGGTCGCCAAGCTCCACTACCGCAGCAACGGACGTATCCGGATGCCGCTGGTCATCCGCATCCCCTGGGCCGGCGGCGTGGGGGCCGCCGAGCACCACTCCGAGTCGCCCGAGGCGTACTTCGTGCACACGGCGGGTCTGCGGGTCGTGACCGCCTCGACCCCGCAGGACGCCTACGTCATGCTGCGTCAGGCCGTGGCATCCGACGATCCGGTCGTGTTCTTCGAGCCGAAGCGTCTGTACCACTCCAAGGGCGAGGTCGATCTGGATGCCGATCTCGCCGACGCCCCGCCCCTGCACCTCGCCCGCGTCGCCCGGGAGGGAACGGACGTGACGATCGTCACCTACGGCGCCTCGGTGCGCACGGCGTTGGATGCCGCTCTCGCCGCCGAGGACGAGGGGGTCTCGCTCGAGGTGATCGACGTGCGGTCCCTGTCGCCGATGGACCTCCACACCGTCGCCGCGTCGGTGCGCAAGACCGGCCGGGTCGTCGTCGTGCACGAGGCGGCGCGCCAGGCGGGGGTGGGCGCCGAGATCGTGGCGAGCATCACCGAGCGCTGCTTCCCCTTCCTCGAGGCGCCGCCGCAGCGCGTCACCGGGCACGACATCCCGTATCCGCCGGCCAAGCTCGAGAAGCACCACGTGCCCGACCTCGACCGCATCCTGCACGCGGTGGATCGGGTGTGCGAGCGCGATACCGGCGTGCTTCCCGCGGGTGGCCTCGCACCCGCCGGAAGCACCGTCGAAGAGGGTGTCCGATGATCGCCGAATTCCGCCTTCCCGATCTCGGCGAGGGACTGCCCGAGGCCGAGATCGTGCTGTGGCACGTCGCCGAGGGCGACGAGGTGTCGCTGAACCAGACCATCGCCGAGGTCGAGACGGCCAAGGCGGTCGTCGAGATCCCGTCGCCCTACGCCGGGATCGTGCAGGGACTGCACGCCTCGGCCGGCGATGTCGTCGCCGTCGGCTCGCCCCTGGTGTCCTTCGCCGTCGGGGGAGACGAGGATGCCGGATCGGAACCCGAGCCGCCGAAGCCCACCGCCGCCCCGCCGGCGGACCGTCCGGCGGAGTCGACACCCGACACGCCGGTGGCGGCGACCGCCGAGCGGCGTGTCGCCGACGATCTCCGCCCGACGGGCCGCGAGGGAGCGGCGACACCGAA
This sequence comes from Microbacterium sp. Bi128, assembly GCF_918698205.1. Taxonomy (NCBI): domain Bacteria; kingdom Bacillati; phylum Actinomycetota; class Actinomycetes; order Micrococcales; family Microbacteriaceae; genus Microbacterium; species Microbacterium sp. Bi128. The sequence continues at coordinate 7,321 of NZ_CAKKMM010000084.1, forward strand.
CCTCGTCGGGTACGGCGCGGCTCCGACGTCGGGCGCTCGGCCGCGGCGCCGCGCGCGCACCACTGCCACGACGGTGATCGACGTCGACTCCGCCGTCCATGCGGCGGCGCCGCACGACGTCGTTCGCTCCGCTCCCGCCGAGGTGCCGGTCGAGCGGCCGCGCTCCACGCCGCCGGTCCGCAAGCTCGCCAAGGACCTCGGCGTCGACCTCGCCCGCGTGGCCGCCGTTCATCCCGGCGATCTCGTCACACGGGCGCACGTCGAGGAGTTCGCCCGCACCTCCCCTTCTCTCGCGTCGACGGTCCCCCCGGCTGTTCGTTCCGACCCGCGCGTCACGCGCACACCGATCCGCGGCGTGCGCAAGCACACCGCCGCCGCGATGGTGCGCAGCGCCTTCACCGCCCCGCACGCGACGACCTTCCTCACGATCGACGTCACCGCGACCACCGAGCTGCTGGCGTCCCTGACACACGATCGCGCGCTCGACGGTCACCGGATCGGTGTGCTCGCGATCGTCGCGAAGGCGGTGTGCCTCGCGATCGGTTGCACGCCGGCGCTGAACGCGCGGTGGGACGACGAGGCGGGCGAGATCGTCGAGCACCACTACGTGAATCTCGGCATCGCCGCGGCGACCGGTCGCGGGCTCGTCGTGCCGGTGATCCGGGATGCCGAGACCCTCGCGCTCGTCGACCTCGCCGACGCGATCGCCGGGCTGGCCGCGACCGCGCGGGCCGGACGCACGGCCCCGGTGGACATGACCGGCGGGACGTTCTCGATCACGAACGTCGGGGTCTTCGGGGTGGATGCCGGCACCCCGATCCTCAACCCGGGCGAGGCCGGGATCCTCGCCGTGGGTGCGGTGCGCCGCACCCCGTGGGAGCACCGGGGCGAGATCGCCCTGCGCGACGTGCTGACCCTCAGCCTCTCGTTCGATCACCGCGTCGTCGACGGGGCGGAGGCCGCGCGCTTCCTCACCGACGTCGCCGGGGTGCTGCGCGAGCCGGGCAGAGCGATGCTGCTGCGGTGATCCCGGGGCCCCGGACGCCCCCACCCGACCCGAGCGCCGCGTCCGCGGCATCCCTTTCCCGATCCCGAGGAGGATCCCCCGTGAGCATCGACACTCAGCACGCCTTCACCGACGACGAGCGCGAGCTCGCCGGAATGGTCCGCGAATTTGCCGACGAGGTGATCGCGCCGCGGTCCTACGAGGCCGACCGCGCGCACGAACTGCCGCTCGACATCGTCGCGCAGATGGGCGAGCTGGGCCTGTTCGGCCTGCCGTTTCCCGAGGCCGTCGGCGGGCAGGGCGGGGACTACGCAGCGCTGTGCGTCGCGATCGAAGCCATCGCACGGGTGGACCAGTCGCTCGCGATCACCCTGGAGGCCGGCGTGGGACTGGGCGCCATGCCGCTGTACCGCTTCGGCAGCGACGCGCAGAAGGCCGAGTACCTCCCCGACCTCGTGGCCGGGCGCGCGCTCGCCGGGTTCGGCCTGACCGAGGCCGAGGCCGGCAGCGACGCGGGGGCGACCCGCACGACCGCACGGCTCGACGGCGACGAGTGGGTGATCGACGGCTCGAAGCAGTTCATCACCAACTCCGGCACCGCCATCACGAGCTACGTCGCCGTCACCGCGGTGACCGAGCGTAGCGGCGACCGCCCCGAGATCTCGACCCTCATCGTGCCCGCGGGCACCCCGGGCTTCACGGTCGGTCCCGCGTACGACAAGGTCGGCTGGAACGCCTCCGACACGCACCCGTTGACCTTCGACGGTGTCCGCGTGCCCGCGGCGAACCTCCTCGGCGAGCGCGGACACGGGCTCAAGAACTTCCTGCGCACGCTCGACGAGGGACGTGTGGCGATCGCGGCGCTCGCGACCGGTGCGGCCGAGGGATGCCTCGAGGCGGCGGTCGACTACGCCCGCAGCCGCACCGTGTTCGGCGATCGCCTGTCGACACGGCAGAACGTGCAGTTCACGCTCGCGCGGATGCACGCCCGGGTGCACACCGCGCGGTTGGCGTGGGTGCACGCCGCGCGCCTGTGCGACGCGGGAAAGCCCTTCGCGGTGGATGCCGCGGTGGCCAAGATGACCGCGAGCGACGCGGCGATGGCGAACGCGCGCGACGCCACGCAGATCTTCGGCGGGAACGGCTTCATCAACGAATACCCGGTGGCGCGGCACTACCGGGACTCGAAGATCCTCGAGATCGGCGAGGGGACGACCGAGGTGCAGCTCATGGTGATCTCGCGAGCACTGGGCCTGTCGGGGAGTACCGTTGCCGCATGATCGAGCAGCGGGGCCTGTTTCTGGAGGAGTTCATCGTCGGCGAGCGCTATGTGCACCGGCCCGGGCGGACGGTCACCGAGGCCGATAACGTCCTGTTCACGACCCTCACGATGAACGCGCAGGCCCTGCACCTGGATGCCGCGTACGCGGCGACCCAGCCGTTCGGTCGCACGCTGATCAACTCGATGTGGACGCTGTCGACGCTCGTGGGTCTCTCGGTCGCACAGCTGACCCAGGGCACGCTCGTCGCTCAGCTGGGGTTGACGGACGTCAGCTTCCCGGCGCCGCTGTTCATCGGCGACACCCTCACAGCCGAGACCGAGGTGGTGTCGGCGCGCGCGTCGGCGTCCCGCCCCGGTCAGGGCGTCGTCGTCCTGGCCCACACCGGGACGTCGCAGAACGACGAGGTCGTGGCCACCGCGACCCGGACGGTGCTGGTGTGGTCGACGGATGCCGCGACGTGACCGGGGCGTTCGATCTCGGCCCGGCGCTGCTCTTCGTCCCCGGCGACCGCCCCGAGCGCCTCGCGAAGGCGCGGGAGAGGGCGGATGCCGCGATCCTCGACCTCGAGGACGCCGTCGCCCCGGATGCCAAGGAGGCCGCGCGCGCGGCCCTGATCGCCGCGGACCCCGATCCGGACCGTCTGATCGTGCGGGTCAACGCGCCCGCCACCCCTGAGTTCGCCCGGGATCTCGCGGCCCTCGCCCACACCCGCGTCCGCCGCGTGATGGTCGCCAAGGCCGAGTCCGCGGCATCCCTCGCGCCCGTCGACGCGTACGAGGTCATCGCGCTGTGCGAGACCGCGCGCGGGGTGGTTGCGGCGGAAGAGCTCGCGGCGCTGCCGTCGGTGGTCGCGCTGATGTGGGGAGCGGAAGACCTGGTGGCGAGCATGTGTGGGACCTCCAGCCGCCGTGACGACGGCGCGTACCGCGATGTCGCACGGCTCGCCCGCGCCCGCGTGCTGCTGGCGGCGGGGGCGTTCGGGAAGGCGGCGATCGACGCCGTGCACGTGGACATCGCCGATCTCGACGGTCTGTCGTCCGAAGCTCGAGATGCTGCCGCCTCGGGCTTCACCGCGACCGCGTGCATCCACCCGGGCCAGGTCGCGACCATCCGGGCGGCGTACGCTCCGACGCCGGATCAGCGCACGTGGGCCGAGGGCGTGCTCGCGGCAGCCGCGGGGGAGCGGGGCGTGTTCCGCTACGAGGGGCGCATGATCGACGAGCCGATCCTCCGGCACGCCCGCACGCTGCTCCGGCGCGCCGGGACGTGAGTCCCGAAGCGGCCGGTCAGCTCACGACGCCGGCGTAGGCCAGCATCTCCCAGGCCTCGCCGTCGAGGCGGAAGACGGTGGCGGAGCAGTTGGGCAGTCGCTCGCCGACGCGGGGGAACGCTCCGTCGGTGGCGTGCAGGATGACCTCGCGGATGAGCGCTCCGTGCGCCACCGCGATGACGTGCGCGCCCTCGGGGGTCTCGGTCACGACCTCGGCGATCGACGCCAGCGCGCGTTCGCGCACGAGCGGCCACGCCTCGGCGCCCGGGACCTGGGCGGTGTTCCACGGCCCGTAGGTCGCGGCGAAGGTCTGCGCGTCCATGCCCTCGGCGTCGCCGTAGGAGCGTTCGCGCAGGCCCGGGAGGCGGCGGGCGACGGTGGTGCCGAGGGCCGCGGCGATCGTGTCGGCGGTCTCGGCGGCGCGCGACAGGTCGCTCGAGACGACGACGACATCGCTCCCGACGAGATCGTCGGCGAGGGTCGCGGCGACTTCGCGGGCCTGCGCGCGGCCCGTGTCGTTGAGGGGGATGTCGGTCGAGCCCTGGATGCGTTGGCCGGCGTTCCAGTCGGTCTCGCCGTGGCGTACGAGGGTGAGGATCGTCACGAGTCGAGCCTAACCCGCGCTCCCCGGTGCGGCCCCGCGAGCGTCACGCCAGGGGCGGCAGCCGCTCGGCGAACGCCCGCAGCACGTCGGTCGTACCGCCCTCGATCTTGACCGCCGCGCGCTGGTCGGCGCGGGTCTCGCCGCGGTTGATGATCACGACGGGGAGGCGGCGGCGCCGCGCCCGCTCCACCAGGCGGATGCCGGAATTGACCACGAGCGAGGAGCCGGCCACGACCAGCGCTTGGCTGGCGTGCACGAGTTGTTCGGCCTCGCGGAACTTCTCGACCGGGATGTACTCGCCGAAGAACACCACGTCGGGCTTCAGCGTCCCCCCGCACACCGAGCACACCGGGACGACGAAACCGTCGGCCGATGCCGGGGTGACATCGCCGTCGGGGCCGAGTTCGACGTTCTCGGGCAGGGCGATCCACGGATTGTCGGCTTCGACGCGCGCCGCGAGGTCGCGGCGGTCGAACACCTGCCCGCAGTGCAGACACCCCACGCGGCGCATCGTGCCGTGCAGCTCGACGACGCGGTGACTGCCGGCGCGCACGTGGAGCCCGTCGACGTTCTGCGTGATGACACCGGTGGAGACGCTGGAGTCCTCGAGCGCGGCGAGCGCACGGTGGCCGTCGTTGGGCGCGGCGGCGGCGAACACCTTCCAGCCGAGGTGACTGCCGACCCAGTACCGGCGGCGCGCGTCGGCGCTGGCCAAGAACTGCTGCGCCGTCATCGGGGTGCGCGTGGGCGCTCCCTTGCCGCGGTAGTCGGGAATGCCGGAGTCGGTCGATACTCCCGCGCCGGTCAGGACGGCGATGCGGCGCCCGGCGAGCACCTCGACGGCTCGATCGATGGATGCCCCGATCTCGGCATCCTTCGTCGTGTCCGTCATGCCCACCTCCGTCGGATCGAGTCTAGGACCGCGCGCCGACACCGTCGTCGCCGCCCGCCCGGCGCCACCCCCGGACGGTTCGCATGAGCGACCACGGATAATCGGGCCATGAGCCCCACACCCTCCCCGGCCTTCTTCGACGTCACCCGCCTCCGCCGCGTCCGCCCGTGGGGAGGGGATCCCGTCGACATCGTCATCGAGGACGGACGCATCGCGCGGGTCGCGCCGGTCGGCTCCGACCCCGTCGGCGCCCGGGAATTCGACGGGCGCGGGATGCTGGCCCTCCCCGGGATCATCAACGCCCACGCGCACGTCGACAAATCGTGGTGGGGCCTTCCGTGGCAGTCGTACGGTGGCGAGTCGAGCACCGAGGGGCGCATCCGCCACGAACGGGACCGGCGCGAGGCCCTCGGCATCCCCTCGGCCCCGCGCGCGGCGCGCGTGCTCGCGGAACTCGTGCGGCACGGCACGACCGCGATCCGCAGTCACGTCGACGTCGACGCCGGGATCGGGCTGCTGCCATGGTCGC
>NZ_CAKKMM010000085.1:0-12775 GCF_918698205.1 Microbacterium sp. Bi128
GACCAGGTGCGGCCCGCGCCCACGCGGTACGGGTCGGGGAGATCCTGTGCGCCCGAGTCCCGCGCGTCGACGTAGGCGAAGAGGTCGTGGTCGAGACCCTCCACGCGCATGCGGGCATCGACGTAGACCAGCACGGCCGACGTCGACTGCACCACGACCGCGATGCACTGCACGAGCAGGATGCCGACCTGCCCGACCAGCTGGATGACGACGAACGCGATGAGGGCACTGGGGTCGGACGCACCGGTGGGGGCGACGATCGTGGAGATCCCCCCGGAGAGGAGGCCCAGCGGGATCGAGATGACCTGTCCCACGACCCCGAACGCGAGGGAGATGATGACGATCACGCCGAACGTCGGCCAGAACCGGCGCCGCGTCAGCACCCAGGACCGGGCGATGGCCCGGCGGATGCCGACGCCCTCGAGGATCATCGCGGACGGGACGAGGAAGAGCTTCGTCGCCAGCCACAGGTACAGCGGGATGAGCCCGAGCGCGAAGAGGATGCCGGCCACGATCCCGAGCGGCAGCAGCACGAGACCGAGGAGGACGGCGATCCCGCCGAGCAGCGCCAGGACGACGGCCGTGGCCAGCAAGGTGAGGAGCGAGTAGCCGATGAGTCGAAGGAACACCGGCCGCACGCGACGCCATGCGTCGCGGAGCGTCGGCTTCTCGGCGACCACGGCCGAGGCGACCTCGGAGACGACGACGGCCTGCACGAGAACGCTGAGAGCGCCGGCGAGGGCGCCCAGGACGAGAGCGGCGAGGCCGGTGAGGGCGATCGACCCGACCATGACGGTGTCGAACTCCTCGGTGCCCTCGACGAGCGTGTCGAGCCGCGCGAAGGTCGCGATGGCGACCGCGGCGACCGCGACGCTGACGATGACGTAGGCGAGCGTCTGCACGAGAAGGGCGAACCCGAGGAGGACCCGCGGATTGTGCCGGAGGGCCACGAAGGACCGACCGAGGATGGTGCCGAAGCCGTAGGGGTGGAGTGGCACGATGCCGGCGCGCGAGACCGGCGTCCAGGCGGGGTACGCGGTCACGATGGCGCCTCCTCGGCGGTCGGCTGTGTCCTTCATCGTGTCACACACCCCCCGTACGCTCGGCCGCATCGCGGACACGTCGACTACGCTCGGGGTGATGCGCCCCCACCCGCGGCGCCTTGCCCGTTCTCGAACGGGTCCGAGACGGAAGACGTACACCCGATGACTTCACGGATCCTGGTGGTCGACGATGACACCGCGCTGGCCGAGATGATCGGCATCGTGCTGCGCACCGAGGGATTCGAGACGGTGTTCTGCGCCGACGGTGCGCACGCGGTCGAGGCCTGGCGCACCGAGCGTCCCGACCTCATCCTCCTCGACCTCATGCTCCCCGGCGTCGACGGCATCGAGATCTGCACCCGCGTGCGGGCGGAGTCCGGCATCCCGATCATCATGCTCACGGCGCGCACCGACACCGCCGACGTCGTCAAGGGTCTCGAGTCCGGCGCCGACGACTACATCGTCAAGCCGTTCAATCCGAAAGAACTCGTCGCCCGCATCCGTACGCGGCTGCGCCCCACCCAGGCCGCGGTCGACGAGACACTGCGCATCGGCGACCTCGTCGTCGACGTCGCGGCGCACGAGGTCCGTCGCGGCGACACGCCGATCGCGCTCACCCCGCTGGAGTTCGAACTCCTCGTCGCGCTCGCCGAGAAGCCGCAGCAGGTCTTCTCGCGCGAGATGCTCCTCGAGCAGGTGTGGGGCTACCACTACAAGGCCGACACCCGCCTGGTGAACGTGCACGTGCAGCGCCTGCGGGCCAAGATCGAGGCCGACCCCGACAACCCGCGCATCGTGACCACCGTGCGCGGGGTCGGCTATCGCGCCGGCGCGGTGGCTTGAGGCCCGCATGACGGGCGCGGTGCGCGCAGTTCCGGTCTCGCGGATCCGGCGGCCGATCGATTGGCGCGACATCCGTGACCGCCTCGCGACCCTGTGGCGGCGATCGCTGCGGTTCCGCACGATCGTCATCACGGTCGCGCTGACCGCCGCGACGATCCTCGTCACGTGCGTGGCGATGGCCCTCGTCATCCAGAACGAGCTGTTCACCGCCCGCAAGGACCAGGTGCTCCTCGAGGCGCAGCGCGCGACGGCCGCGGCCCAGGCCACGCTCGACGCCGCGGTGGACTCCACCGACCCCGCCGCGGCGCAGACGCTGATGAACGGCATCGCCACGCGCCTGTCGCAGCAGTCCTCCAGCGACCTCATCGCCCTCTACCGCATCGGGCCGCCGTCGCCGCTGGCCCCGCAGCCCTTCATCTCTCCGGCTTTCGACTCCTCGATCGTCACCCAGGCGCTGCGCACCCAGGTGCAGTCCAACCCCGATCTGCAGTGGTGGCAGTCGGTGGCGCTGCCCTCCGACGACGGCCGCATCGTGCCCGGCATCCTGGTCGGTCACCAGCTCCGGTTCCCCGCCGAGGACGGCGTGGACTACTACGAGCTGTACATGGGCTACGACCTCGCCAGCGCGTCGCAGACCCTCGCGTTCGTCCAGGTCCTGCTGTGGGTGGTGGGGCTGGTGCTCGTGGTGCTGATCGGCGCGATCGCGTGGGTCGTGCTGCGGTCGGTCACGACTCCGATCGCGGATGCCGCCGAGACCAGCGCCAAGCTCGCCGCGGGCGACCTGGGCGTCCGGCTGCCGGTGCGCGGCGAGGACGAACTGGCGACGTTGAACCGGTCGTTCAACGCGATGGCCGACAGCATCGAGTCGCAGATCAAGGAGCTCGCCGATCTCTCGCTCGTGCAGCAGAGGTTCGTGTCCGACGTCTCGCACGAGCTGCGCACACCGCTGACCACGATCCGCCTCGCCGCCGACATGATCAACGACCAGCGCGGGGAGTTCGAGCCGGCCACGGCGCGCGCCGCCGAGCTGCTGCACGCGCAGGTGCAGCGCTTCGAGGTGCTCCTGGGCGATCTGCTCGAAATCAGCCGGTACGACGCCGGATCCGTTCAACTCGAGCTCGAGCCCACCAGCATGGCGCACCTCGCCGAAGACGTCATCGCGTCGATGGAGCAGCTCGCCCAGCAGCACGGCAGTGACGTGCGGCTGGTCGCGCCCGGCGGCTACACGCCCATCGACATGGACGCCCGGCGCGTCCGCCGCGTCGTGCGCAACCTGCTCGGCAACGCCATCGAGCACGGCGAGGGCCGTCCCATCGTCGTCTCGGTCGACAGCGACCGGGATGCCGTGGCCCTCAGCGTGCGCGACTTCGGTCTGGGCATGCGCGCCGAAGACGTCGAGCGCGTGTTCGACCGGTTCTGGCGGGCCGACCCCTCCCGCGTCCGCACGATCGGGGGGACGGGCCTCGGGCTCTCGATCGCCCTGGGAGATGCCCGCCTGCACGGGGGCACGCTGTCGGTGTGGTCCGAGCTCGGTCGCGGATCGAACTTCCTGCTCACCCTCCCGCGCGACGGCCGCCCGCTCGGCGGGTCGCCGCTGCCGCTCGTGCCCGAGGACGAACAGGGCGGCGCGCTCGAGGCGCTCGGCCTCACCCAGCCGATCTCCCTCGGACGGACGGGGAGGACCCCCTCGTGAAGCGCGCACTCGCCGGCCTCGGACTCCTGCTGGTGCTGGCCCTCACCGCCTGCACCGGTCTTCCCACGACCGGCTACGTCAACCCCGGCCGCGGGCCGCAGGGCGACGACTCCCAGGCCTTCGCCTTCGTCCCCGACGGACCGCAGGACGACGCCTCTCCCGCCGAGATCGTCGAGGGGTTCCTGCGGGCCGGGTCCGGCCCGGCCGACGACTGGGCGACGGCGAAGCTCTTCCTCGCCCCGGGGACGCAGTGGGACCCGCGCACCCGCGTGACGATCGACCGCCTCGCCGACCGTCGCGCGACCGCCGTGGCCGACGGCTCGTCGGTGGGGGTTCAACTGTCCACCGTCGCCGGTGTGGATGCCAACGGGGCCTACTCCCCGGCGGTGAACGGTGCCACTCAGACCCTGTCGTTCAGCCTCGCGCGCGTCGACGACCAGTGGCGCATCACGTCCGCGCCCGACGGCGTCGTTCTCTACGAAGAGGTCTTCCCGACCGTCTACCAGGCGGCATCCGTGGCGTACTTCGATCCGACGTGGAGCTTCATCGTGCCCGACGTGCGGTGGTTCCCGCGTCCGCTTGTGGCCAGTCGTGTGACCACGGCGCTCGTCGACGGGCAGCCCAGCGGGTGGCTCGCGGGTGCCGTGCGCAGCGCATTCCCCGACGAGCTGTCGCTGGTGGGGCGCTCGGTGACCCTGTCCTCCCGCGGCGTCGCCCAGGTGCAGTTGCCCCGGGCCGCGCTGAGCCTGGATCGGACGACCCTGGACCGCATGCAGACGCAGCTGGCGCGCAGCCTCGTCACGGCCGGCATCAGCGAAGTCCAGATGACGGTGGACGGAACTCCCATCGCCGCCAGCGAGCTGCCGGTGAAGGTGACGCGCGTCGACCCGTCGCCCGCGGTGCTGACGACCGACGGCAGCTTCGGGGTCCTCAGCGGCGAGGCCGTTGAGACCATCCCCGCCCTGTCGGACGCGGTGGAGTCGCTCGCTCCGACCAGCATCGAGCTGGAGGCCGATCGCAGCCTCGCGGCCGTTCTGACGCAGCAGGGCACCGTCGCCAGCGCCCTCGCGGACGGGGCGACCTACCTGCTCGACGATCGGCCGGGCCTGCTGCCGCCGTCGATCGACGCCGAGGGAGCGATCTGGAGCGTCCCGCGCACCGCTCCCTCCCAACTGCGCGCCTACACTCCCCAGGGCGTGCCCCGCGACATCGGGAACGCCTGGCCGGACGCGTCGGAGGTGGTGGCGTTCCAGATCTCCCGTGACGGCACGCGGATCGCCGCGGTCGTGACCGTCGCGGGCGTGCGCGAGGTGTGGCTGGCCGGCATCGTCCGGGAGGGGACGACGGTCAACCTCGGACCGCCGCACGTGCTCTCGTTCTCGGAACCGGGTGCGTTCGACCTCGCGTGGCTCGACGACACCACGGTGGGCGTGCTGACCTCCGTCGAGGGTGCCGCTCGTCTGGACGAGCTCAGCGTCGGCGGGCGCGGCACGGTCGGACCGGTCCCCGAGAACGCCCGGGCGATCGCGGGCGGGAGTGCGAGCGTGCGCATCCTCGATGATTCCGGGCGCCTGTTCAGCCGCCGCGGCAGCTCGTGGACGCTCGTGGCCAGCGACATCCGCGTGCTCGCGGTGCAGCAGGGCACGACGTCCTGACCGCTCCTCCCGAGGCGCCGTCTTCGGCTGGCTGTCCACGGATCGTGCGACCGCGCCCGCACGGAGCCCGGGAGACCCGGCATCCTGACGTCGTGACCGCTCCGCTCCCGACGCCGTGGTCGCGCGGATGGCGCGCGACGGCGTTCGACGCCCTCGCGTTCTGGTTCCCGGTGGCGTGCGCGGGCTGCGGCGCGCTCGACGTCGAGGTGTGCGACGAATGCCGCGCGTCGCTCGCGCCCCGCGTGCGGCGGCGTCTGCTCACCGCGGATGTCGAGGTCGTGACCGCGGTGCGATTCGACGGTCCGGCCGCCCGGATGATCCGCGCCCTCAAGACGGAGGGGCGGACGGGACTGGCGCGTGCGCTCGGCCCCGCCCTCGCCGCGGCGCTCGCCGTCGCGCCCGCCGGCGCGACCGTGACGACGGTGCCCGCCTCGCGCGCGGCCGATCGGCGACGCGGATACCGCCCGGTCGACCTTCTCGTGCGCCGCGCGGGGGAGCGGCCCGTCCCGCTCCTGCGGATGCGGCGCACCGCGGCCGATCAGCGCGGACTCGACCGTCGCGCCCGGCAGACGAATGTGGCCGGCGCCTTCGTCGCGCGCCGTCCTCCCCCCGGTCCGGTCGTGGTCGTGGACGACGTCGTGACCACGGGGGCGACCTTGACCGAGGCCGTCCAGGCGCTGCGAGCCGCGGGAGCGGACGAGGTTCTCGCCGTCACGCTCGCGGACACGCCGAGACGCAGCGGATCCTCACATGAATCGGAGGTGATTGGTACGTGACAGGTCGGTGTCGCGCCACTACCGTGGGGATGACTGAAGGCGACGGCTGTTCCGCCCTTAGACCGGGCGGAACCCGGAACAAGGAGGTCACGGATGGACACCAGCATCGTCGGCGTGGGAGTCGGTATCACCGATCGATTCCGCACGGTGGTCGAAGAGAAGGTCAGCCGGATCGAGCACCTCGCGCCCCGCGCGACGTCGCTCGAAGTGAAGGTCACCCACCGCTCCTATCGCAACGGGCGCATGGAGGACGACACGGTCGAGCTCACCCTCGACGGGAAGGGCCCTGTCGTACGGGCCGAGGCGACCGACACCGACAAGTTCGCCGCTCTCGATCTGGCCGTCGACAAGATCTCGGAGCAGGTCCGTCGCGCGAAGCAGAAGCGCGTCGATGCGCGGAACCACCCGCGCGGAGCGAAGTTCGAGAAGGGGACGGGAGAGCTCTCGGGCATCGACGTCCAGCCCGCCTCGGTCGACGTGCTGCGCGCCGTCGCCACGGGTGAGGTCCCGGTGGTCACCGGTGCCGAGTCGGAAGAGGACTACTCGCCCGTCGTCATCCGGCAGAAGCAGTTCGACGCCGAGTGGATGACGGTCGAAGACGCCGTCGACCGAATGGAGCTCGTCGGCCACGACTTCTTCTTGTTCATCGACGCCCGCTCCGACCACCCCAGCGTGGTCTATCGCCGCAAGGGCTGGGACTACGGCGTCATCGCCTTGGGGACGCAGGCGTCGCCCGAGGAGCGCGTCGCGTCCTGATCACGAACGCACGAAGCGGGGCCCCGTCCATCGGACGGGGCCCCGCTTTCGCGTATCGGCGACGGCTCAGCCGTCGAAGATGTCGCCCAGCAGGGAACCGATGACGAGGCCGCCGAGCATGCCGCCGACCATGTTGCCGCCGCCCATGCCGCCGCCGCGGCCGGATCCGCCGCCACCGTACCCGTTGCCGCCCCAGTCGTCGGGCCGGGACTGCTCGATGTCGCGCTGCGCGAGCTGGAGGGACTCGGATGCCAGCCCTCCGGTCCGTCGCGCGGTGGCCAGCACCGTCTCGCGCTGCTCCTCGGGGATCGGGCCGAGGGGCAGTCCCGCGCGCAGCCGCTCGGCCTCGACGAATCGCGTACGGGCATCCGCACCGATCCAGCCGCGGTGGCCGGTGATGAGGCCGCGGGCCACGGCGAGCTGACGGTCGGCGTCGTCGATCGCGTGCTCGACCTGCTCTTGCGAGGGGACCGGCCGCGCGGCGCGCTCGCGCGCGAGATCGAGGTCGGCGTTCGCCTGACGCAGCGAAGAGAGTGCGGCGAACGGGTCGGTGCGCGCTCCGGCGGCGGGGAGGGCCGCGAGCTCGCGCTCGAGGGTCGCCATCGCCTGCAGGACGACGGGCGTCTGCGGACCGCGCCGCGCCTCGGCGAGGTCGCCGCGAGAATCGTCGATCACGGCGGCGAGCGTCGACTCGGCGCGGAGCGCCTCGATCTCGAAGGTGTCGACGGCATCCAGGAGGGACTCGGCACGCCGGACCGCCTCGGTCGACGCCTCGAGCGCGACCGATGCCTGCTCGCGCTGGCCCGCCTCACGGCGCCGCTCGGAGACCCCGGCGGTGTGCACGGCGAAGTCGAGCAGCTGCTGGACTTCTTCGGGATTGCCGGCGACCTGCTGCAGGGCGGAGCGGCTGTAACGCTGCGCGAGCCGCTCGACCACCTCGCGGGCGTGCGGCACGCGCTCGGCCAGCCGGTCGCGGTCGGCGCGCACGCGCGCGAGCGTCTCGGGTGCGCGACGCACGGCGTCGATCTTGGGCCGGAGTACCGCGGTGCGCTCTTCGAGAAGGTCTTCCGCCCACTGCGACAGCTGGATGATGCGCCCGTTGCGGGTGCGCAGCTCGTCCTTGGTGTCGGGGATCTCGTCGTGATTGAGCTGGTGCAGCTGGAACGCCTCGGCCAGGTGCACCTTGACCGACTGCAGCGCGGACGCGAGGTCTTCGGTCGCCTTGTCGCCCAGCTCGGCGCGGGCGAAATCCAGCTCGTCGGACGTCAGGCGGACGCGTTCGTCGGCGGCGACGATGGCGAGCTCCGCGCGGCGTGCGAGGTCCGCATCCGCGGCATCCTGCTCTTCGCGCTTCCTCTTACCCCAGAAACCGGCCATGCCTCGATCCTAGGCCGGGCACCCGTGCGGGAGCCGGGTGTTCGCTTGAGGCGCGAGGACGGGGTGAAAGCCAGCAGGCTCGCAGGTCACGAACGGGTAACACGGATAACATGGGCGTGTATGCCTGTGCGCAGGCCGACGTCCAGGGGGGCGTCGCACCCGACAGATGGAGATGCTTCGTGGCCAATCCGCTCGAGAAACTGCTGCGCGCCGGAGAGGGGCGCATCCTCCGCCGACTGCAGGGCGTCGTGAAGGCGACCGGTGCCCTCGAGGAGGACTACGAGCAGCTCACCGACGAAGAACTGCGCAACGAGACCGTCGAGCTGCGCGCGCGGTACGAGGCGGGCGAGACGCTCGACCAGCTCATGCCCGAGGCCTTCGCGGCGGTCCGCGAGGCGGCCAAGCGCACGCTCGGACAGCGTCCGTACGACGTCCAGATCATGGGCGGTGCGGCCCTGCACCTCGGCAACATCGCCGAGATGAAGACCGGCGAGGGAAAGACGCTCACCGCGGCCCTGCCGGCCTACCTCAACGCGATCGCGGGCAAGGGCGTCCACGTCGTCACGGTCAACGACTTCCTCGCGAGCTACCAGTCCGAGCTCATGGGTCGCGTGTACCGCGCCCTCGGCATGACGACCGGCACCATCGTGTCGGGTCAGACCCCCGAGATCCGTCGTGAGCAGTACGCCGCCGACATCAGCTACGGCACGAACAACGAGTTCGGCTTCGACTACCTGCGCGACAACATGGCGTGGCGCAGCGAGGACCTGGTGCAGCGCGGTCACTTCTACGCCATCGTCGACGAGGTGGACTCGATCCTCATCGACGAGGCGCGCACCCCGCTGATCATCTCGGGTCCGGCCTCCGGCGAGGCCAACCGCTGGTTCACCGAGTTCGCCAAGCTCGCGCGCACCCTCGAAGCGGGCGTCGACTACGAGGTCGACGAGAAGAAGCGCACCATCGGCGTGCTCGAGCCCGGGATCGAGAAGGTCGAGGACTACCTCGGCATCGACAACCTCTACGAGTCGGCGAACACCCCGCTGATCTCGTTCCTGAACAACTCGATCAAGGCCATCGCCCTGTTCAAGCGCGACACCGACTACGTCGTGATGAACGACGAGGTCATGATCGTCGACGAGCACACCGGCCGTATCCTCGTCGGGCGCCGCTACAACGAAGGCATCCACCAGGCCATCGAGGCCAAGGAAGGCGTGCCGGTCAAGGCCGAGAACCAGACGCTGGCCACCGTCACGCTGCAGAACTACTTCCGCCTGTACGACAAGCTCTCCGGCATGACCGGTACCGCCGAGACCGAGGCGGCCGAGTTCATGTCGACCTACAAGCTCGGCGTGGTCCCGATCCCGACGAACAAGCCGATGGTCCGCAAGGATCAGGCCGACCTCGTCTACAAGAACGAGACGGCGAAGTTCGCCCAGGTCGTCGAGGACATCGTCGAGCGCCACGCGAAGGGCCAGCCGGTCCTCGTCGGCACGACGAGCGTCGAGAAGAGCGAGTACCTCTCGCGGCTGCTGTCCAAGAAGGGCGTGCGTCACGAGGTCCTCAACGCCAAGAACCACGCGCGCGAGGCCGAGATCGTCGCCCGCGCCGGGCGCCTGGGCGCGGTCACGGTCGCGACGAACATGGCCGGTCGTGGAACCGACATCATGCTCGGCGGTAACGCCGAGTTCCTCGCCGTGCAAGAGATGAGGACGCGCGGTCTCGACCCGGTCGAGACCCCCGAGGCGTACGAGTCCGAGTGGGATTCGGTCTACCAGTCCATGCGTGACACCGTCGCCGAGGAGGCCGCGAAGGTCACCGAGGCGGGCGGTCTGTATGTCCTCGGGACCGAGCGTCACGAGTCCCGCCGCATCGACAACCAGCTGCGCGGCCGCTCGGGCCGTCAGGGCGACCCCGGCGAGAGCCGCTTCTACCTCTCGCTCACCGACGACCTGATGCGCCTGTTCCAGTCCGGCGCGGCCGAGGCGATCCTCTCCCGCACGAACTTCCCCGACGACGTCGCGATCGAGTCCGGGCTCGTCTCGCGCGCGATCAAGAGCGCCCAGTCGCAGGTCGAGGCCCGCAACGCCGAGATGCGCAAGAACGTGCTGAAGTACGACGACGTCCTCAACCGCCAGCGCGAGGCCATCTACGCCGACCGCCGTCACATGCTCCAGGGCGACGACATCGCCGACCGCGTGCAGCACTTCATCGAGGATGCCATCACGGCGATCATCGACGACCACACCGGCAGCGGCCACACCGAGTCGTGGGACTTCGACGCGCTATGGACCGAGCTCAAGACGATGTATCCGGTGAGCGTCACGATCGACGAGGTCGTCGCCGAAGCCGGCGGCAACAAGGGTCGCATCACCCCCGAGGGCCTCAAGCGCGAGATCATCTCGGACGCGCGCATCGCGTACGAGAACCGCGAGCAGACCCTCGGTGCCGCGGCGCTCCGCGAGCTCGAGCGTCGCGTCGTCCTGCAGGTGCTCGACCGCCGCTGGCGCGAGCACCTCTACGAGATGGACTACCTCAAGGACGGCATCGGGCTGCGCGCGATGGCCCAGCGCGACCCGCTCATCGAGTACCAGCGCGAGGGGTACCAGATGTTCCAGTCGATGATGGGGCAGATCAAGGAGGAATCCGCCGGATTCCTGTACAACCTCGAAGTCGAGGTCCGCAAGGGAGACGGCGAAGAGGTCACGCAGGTCGAGGCCAAGGGCCTTGCGCCCGCCCCCGTCGAGGGCCAGCGTCTGGAGTACTCCGCGGCGAACGACGCGGGCGAGGTCGAGGTCCGCAACGACCGCGGTCAGGTGCAACAGGCGGCGACCAACCGCCTGCGTCAGGCCGGTCAGGCCGCCGCCCCCGCCGCCGACGCGCCCGCCGGTCCGCGCGGAGCCTTCGGTCAGCGCACCGACGCCGCCGAGCCCGCTGCGGGTAACCGCGCCGATCGTCGCGCCGCCGGCAAGAAGAAGTAACCCGCACCCGGATGCCGTGCTCTCGCCGTCTCGCGGGGGCACGGCATCCGTGCGTCCGGGAAGGCCACCGATGGTCGATTGGCCGGATCGCCGCGGGGATATCCTGAACCGATGAGCCCGCTGCGCCCCCTCGATCAGTCGTCGAAGCTGAAGGACGTCCTTTACGAGATCCGTGGGGAGGCCCTCGTCGAGGCCGATCGACTCGAGGCCGAGGGGCACTCGATCCTCAAGCTCAACACCGGCAACCCGGCGATCTTCGGTTTCGAGGCGCCCCACCAGATCGTGCGCGACATGATCGCCTCGGTGCCCCACGCCCACGGCTACAGCGACAGCCGCGGCATCCTGTCCGCCCGCCGCGCGGTCGTCTCGCGGTACGAGCAGGAGCCCGGTTTCCCGCACGTCGATCCCGACCACGTGTACCTCGGCAACGGCGTGTCCGAGCTGATCACGATGACGATGCAGGCGCTCCTCGACGAAGGCGACGAGGTGCTGATCCCCGCTCCCGACTACCCGCTGTGGACGGCGATGACGAGCCTCGGCGGTGGCACGCCCGTGCACTACCTGTGCGACGAGACTCGCGAGTGGCAGCCCGACCTCGAGGACATCCGCTCGAAGATCACCCCGCGCACCAAGGCGATCGTCGTGATCAACCCGAACAACCCCACCGGCGCGGTGTACTCGCGCGAGGTGCTCGAGGGGCTCGCCGCGATCGCCCGCGAGCACTCGCTGCTGGTGCTCGCCGACGAGATCTACGACCGCATCGTGTTCGACGACGCCGTGCACATCCCCATGGCCACCGTCGCGCCCGATCTGCTGTGCCTGACCTTCAACGGCCTGTCCAAGACCTACCGCGTCGCGGGCTACCGGTCGGGGTGGCTCGTCATCACCGGCCCCCAGGACCACGCCGAGGGGTTCCTGCACGGCATCAACCTGCTGGCATCCACCCGTCTGTGCCCGAACGTGCCGGCGCAGTTCGCCGTCCAGGCGGCGCTGTCGGGCGTGCAGTCGATCGACGGTCTCATCGCCCCGACCGGTCGTCTGCACGAGCAGCGGGATGCCGCGTGGCAGGGCCTCGAAGCGATCCCGGGCGTCTCGTGCGTGCTGCCGCGCGGTGCGCTGTACGCCTTCCCGCGGTTCGATCCCGACGTGTACGAGATCCCCGACGACGCGAAGTTCGTCCACGACTTCCTGATCGCCGAGCACGTGCTGCTCGTGCAGGGCTCGGGCTTCAACTGGCCGGCGACCGACCACGTGCGCATCGTGACGCTCCCCGAGGCCCGTGTCATCTCGGATGCCATCGAGCGCCTGGGCAACTTCCTCGCGTCCTGGCGGCCCTGAGCCGGGGTCAGAGCAGCGCCAGCGCGGTCACGCGCCAGCGTCCGTCCAGGCCTTCCACGCGCAGAGCGATCGCGCGTGTGCGGGTGCGGGCGGAGGCGATGACGGTCGCTTCGACGACCCCGTCGGACGGCGAGAAGAGGTGCACCGACCGGATCTGGTGCACGTCGCGCGGGGTCGGCATGCGTCGCGCGCTCCGCGCGCGGGCCGCAAGCCCCGCGCGCGCCACCACGGCGCGATAGACCTCCTCGGTCGTCCACCGCGCCAATTGCTCCGCTTCGCGCACCCCCGCGAACACCTCGAGCACGCCGCGGACGAC
>NZ_CAKKMM010000086.1:0-12621 GCF_918698205.1 Microbacterium sp. Bi128
AGCCGAGGTCGGTGACCCAGACCTGACGGCCGTCCCATTCGAGACGGACGTGCGACTTCGACAGGGTGCGCGACATGTCGGCCCAGCGGTAGACCTCGGCGGGGGCGTCGGCCGGGGCGGAAGGGTCGCGGCCAAGGATCAGGGCGGTATCGAGCGTGAGGCGCTCGCCCGAGTCGAGCATCAGCGTCGGGACCAGGCCGCGGCGTGCGCGACCAGGGACGGCGGTCGGCGCGGCCTCGGGGAAGGCGAACGCCGCGATAGCCGGGGCGAACGGATCGCGGCCACGGCGGAGGTCGAACATCGCGAGCTTGCCCGAGGCCAGCGCCCACAGCGCGGACCCGCCCGCGGCCGCGCCCGTGGCGCGGCGCACGATGCGCGCGTCGACGGTGGCGGCGCCGAGGGTGCGGCCGGTGCGGCCGAGAAGCCACACCGCGACGGCGAGGAGCGCGACCGCGACGATGACGACCAGCCAGCCCAGGGCGGGAGGTCCGGCGACGATCACGACGATGCCCGCCGCGAGCACGGCGAGGGGCATGACGACGTCGAGCGCCACGGCGCCGATGATCTGCCCTGCCCGGGCACGCTCGGTGAACACCAGCGGATCGACGTCGGCCAGGCGCAACGAATCCTGCATGCTCGTCATCGGGCCCCCTCCCTCGACCTTCCACCCTAGGCGGGACGCTCCGACGCCGCCCGTTCGGGCGCGCTCTTGCGTGGATAACCCCCGGGACGGCAGAATTACCGGCTCACCGGCGGGTCAGGGGCGTGTATTCGCGCCGGGCGACCATCGCGAAGACCTCGCTCGCCGCGGCATCCGAAATCTCCTCGAGATCGGAATCGAGGGGGAATCGCATCGCGCGCTCGAGCATGCCTTTCGTGTCCGGATGCCAGGTGTCGACCTCGACGAGCATCTCGTCCACCGGCCCGTTTTGGGTCGGACGCCGCCGGAACAGTCGCGCCGGGACGGGTCGACCGTCGATGCGGCGTTCCTGGACGAAGTAGCGGGAGGCCTTGTCCTGTCGGAGCTTCTCGTTCCACGCGGCGACGCGGCTGAGAGCGCGGAGGCGTGACAGGAAGTCCTCCAGTGCGGCACCTTCATCCGCGAACTCGCGGCGCCCCTGCGGCGTGGCGCGCTCGTCGGTCGCGAAGACGACCCAGCCGGTCTCCGTGCGTTGGATCACCACGACATCCGTCGCGTTCGTGGCGTCCTCGAACCACCGGTAGTCACGGAGGCCCTCCGCGCGGATCGTAGCGAGCGCTATTTCAGGGATCACGGGGCCTCCTCGCTCCCACCGAACTCGGCGCGGATATCCGTCCACGCCAGCGGCGCGACCCAACTGAATCGAGCCGCATCGAGGTCGCTCGCAAAGCGCCAGCGGACTCGCCGGTACGTGTCGGTCAGCACGAATCCGGCATCCTGCCCGCGCGCAAGCGTGAATGAGGCTGCGGGCTGAGCGAGTCCATCGTCCGACAGCGTCACCGCTCGCCGGTGGGGCGTGAGCCCACGCGCGCGCCGGATGTCGTTCGCGAGTATCGCGATCAGGAATCGCGCGATGTCTGTCTCGTCGTTTGCCTCGAACGCCACCCCGCGGTCGTCCGATCGCCACGATTTCCGCACGCGCCACGTGCGGCCGGCCAGGGTGACACGAAAAGTCAACTCGTCGGCCTGTATAACGACCGCGGTATCGGTGCGCGTCACACTGATGACATCCGGCGCCAGGCGGCCCACTTCGTCCACGGCGCTGAGATCTCTTGAGGCCGGAATGGTCTGCTCGGATGCCATCGAGGCGCCGAAAAGCGGCGTGATGGTTTCTCGATAGTCGTCGAATTCGGTCAGCGGGACGCGGAACGAGACGCCGCCGTTCCCTCCCCGCGCGTCGTGCACCTCGGCGCGCGGCAATGACACCAACGTCTTCCACTCCGGGCTGGAGTAGACGTAGAGGATTGCGATGTGTCCACTCTCCGAGGAGGGGATCGGCGCGCGAACTCTCGTCGAGTCGTCTCTCCACGTCGATACGAGCGGAATCCAGTGTCCGTTGTACAGTGCCTCGGATTCCACGGACTCAGCGCTGATGACCGTGCCCGGAGGCACCTGGCGGGAGGTCATCCCCTCGCGGTCGTAGAGGAAGAGGTCCTGAATGGGCCCGCCCTCGGCGATCGCCGACGTCGAGGCGAACCAGCCGTCCGGCGTCCGGACCCAGGTTCCCGAGCTGCGAACGATGAAACCGCCCGTCACGTTCTCGGGGATCGATGATGGCTCGGTCATTCCCGCACCAGGGGAAGTCTCGTCGTTTCCACGCGCACGTTCTCGACCTCGCCCAGCGACACCAGAGCTGACCATCCGTCGTTCTGGTTACCGCTGAGTCCCGCCGCGAGGGCGGTCGCAAGGTCGACGCCGCCGTACCGGATCGTCACCATTCCACGGCGGAGGCCGCGCTTGACGCGGTCGCCGATGATGGAACGGTGATCGATACCGAGTTGCTCGACCAGTGGGCCGCGCGTGCGGGCCTGACATCCCGACGGTGTTCCGGGGCTCAGATGGCCTGGGGCGACATCGAAGTCGCTTTCGGTATACGAGAGAAGGACGGCCGTTTCGAGGTGATCTCCGCCAACCGCGGGCATTGGGTCGTGGATGGCGTCACGTCGTCGCGAGACTCCGCCCTGGCGATGCTCCTCGTACGATTCGATCAGCTCTGGCGATCGTTCAATGGTTTGCATGATCCCTTCCCGGCGGGGCCCGCGGCCGGCTCGCGGGTCAGCCCCGTCGGCGACGGTCATCTCGCGGAGGTGACCGGGGAACGGGGGGTCTTCCGACGAGAAGACGATGCTCGCATGTTCACGTATGTCGCCGATCTGCCCCATGACGACGTCGCTGCGCTGATGGCGACCCATTGACGCCTCGATCAGTGCTCGCTCCGCGTCAGGCGTGCGATCTGTCCATCGACGTCATCGAGCGGGTCGAGGGCATACGGGAGTTGGCCGTCTTTCGGGACGACGATCGGCATGTTCCCCACAAGCATCTCGTCGAGATCGCCGTGCTCGACGTAGCCGCGGCCCTGATAGTAGAAGACCCAGTTCGGCCCCGCTTCGACCGGCGGGCCGAGAATGACCCGGGGGATGCCATCGTACTCGGTCGAGCGGGCGAGGAAACCGATCGCGATCTGTTCCGCCTCTGGCGCGGTGAGAGGCGTCGGCGACGGGTCAGTGTCGGGCATTATGCATCCTCCTCCGCCGGAGGGTCGGTCGGTGGCTGTTGAGCAGACCAGCCGTGAGCAGCCAGGAACTTGTCCGGGATGCGCAGACGAGCAGCGGTGAAGAGGTCGTCGACTGCCTTCGCAACCTGGACGCGGCCGTGGTCGAAGTGCACGTCCGCGAGTTCGAGGAGCGAAACGCGGCGCGACCCGTAGTCGACGCTGAAGCCCGCTCGTCCACGGCCTGCCGTTCGTCCATGCCCCATCTT
This sequence comes from Microbacterium sp. Bi128, assembly GCF_918698205.1. NCBI lineage: Bacteria > Bacillati > Actinomycetota > Actinomycetes > Micrococcales > Microbacteriaceae > Microbacterium > Microbacterium sp. Bi128. Next base: position 3,461 of record NZ_CAKKMM010000086.1, read on the forward strand.
CTCCCCGATACGGACCGCGCTGCCGGTCGAGCCACATCGAGGACGCTCCGCGGCTGCAGGGATGATGGGTCGATGGACGATGACGAAATCCTCGAGATGTGGGCGCAGCGGGCCGGATTCCCCAGCCCACTGCGTCCCGGTGATGCCACACGCGGGTGGTGGAACCCGGAGACCGCGTTGGCGGTGCGACGATCTGCCGATTCCACGTGGCATGTGGACCTCGAGAATCGTGGGGCCCGGACGGAGGAGGCAATCCTCGAAACGGAGGAGGACGCGAATCGTCTCCTCCTGATGCGGTTCGGGGTGCTCTGGCGGCTCGAGGAAGGACTCGAGGACTGTTTCCCCGTACGAGCTAATCCCGGCGTCGTGATCATCGAAGAGGGGTCCATGTACTCGGTCCGGTGGAACGGTCGGCGTGCCGCGATTCCGGCTGAACGCCAGGCGATCCGATACAGCCATATCGTCGACGAACCGCTCTCCCGCATCAGTGCACGCCTCATGACCTAGCCGCCCGCGGCGAGGCGAGCCATCTGCGCACCGACGGGTTCTGCGCTCGACAGTGTGAAAACGGGGTCGCCGTTCTTCGGGATCACATAGGGGCCGTTACCGGCCAGCGCCTGGAAGACGTCGCCGTGAACGGCGAACGCCTCGGATTGATAGCCCTGCACCCACCACGCGCCGTAGTCGAGGGTCTCTCCCAGGAGGACGCAGCGCACCCCGCCGCCGTCTTCCGCGTGTCGGAGGGCGTCGCGCACGATCTCCCGCGCGAACTCTGCGTCGATCATTTCAACCTCGCTTCGTGACGATGTGGGAGGGGCGGTCAGCGGCGCCGCAACGGGACGTAGGTGCGTCGGGCGACCATGTCGAAGACGTCCCGCGCGGCCTCGGGGGAGATCTCCTCGATGTCGGCATCCAGAGGGAAGCGGATGGCCTTGTCGACCGTTCCGTGTCGGTCGTCGGTCCACGAGTCGACATCGAGGAGACGCTCGTCAACCGGCCCATCGAGGGTGGAGCGGCGACGGAAGACCGACACCGGGACGACCTGCCCTTCCACCATCTGCTCCCGGATGAAGTAGCGCGTGGACGGTGCCGCGGACACCTGGCGGAGGGCAGCCAGAGCCGACGGCGGGATCTCCATTGCGCCCGCCGACCCCGGGTTCACGACGAGGCCGACCTCGCGGGCAGCGCCGCTGATGAGGAGGCGGCCCGGCAAGAGCAGCGCACTGCGCCCCTCACCGAATTCCGCCGGCACCTGATCCGTCGCGGTGAAGACCGCGAGAAAGTTCGCGTCGTCATGGTGAACGACGAAGGGCTCGATCGACGTCGGGTCGGGCGTTCCGTCGACCAGAACGACCAACTCGGCTTCCAGAAGAGCCGGTGCCAGCCGCTCCGACGACAGCTCCCCGGATCGCACCAACCTCATGGTGACTTCGAGGTCGTTCGCGGGGCGAGGCTCTGTCATGTGGGCTCCTTCATCACCTAGTAGCTCCCTCCCCAGGTACTCAACCCCGCGAGAGATCGCGATCCGAACTCAGCCGACGAGCTGATTGGCGAGGAGCTTCGTGTCGGAGAGAGCGGATCCCTGGATACCCGACACCTCGAAGACGCCGTAGTCGACCATGACGGCCGACAGCCGCCCGGCGATCTCGGGGTCGTCAGTCAGAAGCTGTGCGCGGACGACACCGTTGTGCTCTTCGAGTACCCGGAGCGGAACGTCGCCGACAGAGGCTGCGAAATCGAGTTCGTACACCGTGCACGCCGCCAGCGGAACCGTTTTCGTCCACACGCCCAGACGTGCTTGTGACCAGTCAGCGGAGGCCGGCGAGACGTACGACGTGAGATCGACCCGGTCGTCGTGGATGTCCGCGGCGTACTCGGTCTCCTCGTAGACCGCCCGCGTGCCGAAGAAACGGCTGGACGGATGCCACTCCTTGACCGGTGGTTGTCCCTGAAGTGCGGTCCACCCGTGAGCAGCACCCCGGTACACGGCGAGGACCTCCTGTTCACCGGAGTCTGAAATCCGCCACAGTTCGGCCCCCGGGGAATAGCGGGTCGTGGACATGTTCCAGACCGGGACGATCTCGTCACCGACGGGCCGTAGGAACCCGAGCGGGTACGACGGCCACGGCCGTTCCACCTGCGGTGGCACGGCGAGGTTCGCGCACCGCGGGACTTCGAATCGCACGACATCGACGTGTCCTGAGCCATCGGACGGCCATCCGTACGCCTCCCGCAGTGCGCTGGCCGTTCGCAGGTTTGTCGCGTCACCCGCGAGCACGACGGAGCCGCCGACCTGGGAGTACCCGCGTTCGCGGACGAACTGGGACATGCCGGGATGCAGCAGCTTCTGCAGAACAGTTCTCATGCGCTCACCGTGGGGAGTCGTGTCGTTTCGTTCGTGGCGTCCTCGAACCAGTGGTAGTCGTCGAGGCCCTCCGCGCGGATCGCGGCGAGCGCTTCTTCTAAGGTCGGTACTCGACCAGATCCCTCTCGAAACGGAGAGCTTCTAAAGCGTCTTCGAGGGCATCCAACTCGTCCTCGAATGTCCGCAACGTCTTGTCGATGACCGAGGCTCTCTCGTCGGTCGTCACTGTCACCCATCGAGTGCCGTCTTGGAACACGCACACCTTGTTCGAGGTGGTCCCGTCTGGAACGCCCATGTGGAGATACTTCCTGAGGCGCTCCGTCTCAACGATCTGATCGAACTCGGTCGGACCGATCATGGGATCTCCCTCATCATCCCTAGGCCGATCATCACGTTGACGGGTAGAGGTAGCTCCACCTGGACTCCTCCGCCCGACGCCCCAAAGCCCGGCGCGATCGGGCCCCGATGGGCCTGCTTCACCCACGGATCCAGCGGATCGTCGTTCAGTTCCAGAGCATCGGGGAAGTCCTCATCCCGTGGGGGAGTGGGGGTCGCCAGTCGAACGAAAACGTCTCCCCCTGAGTGCAATGGGTACCGTTGACCACGGTATTCGAGGAGCGTTCCTGTGACGGGAATGGTCAACGCTGTCACCCTACCGAGATCCACCCGCCGCGCGGGGAGATGACTGGTCGTTGAGTCCCGACATCAAGAACTTCCACATTTCTGCCAAGGGCGCGCCGGAAACCTCCCCCCCCGACTTCTCTCACCGGGGTGACGCGGTCGACCTGAAGGGAACGTACTCGCGTGCGCGCACCATCTCCTCGAACTCTGCCGCCTCAGCGGCTGTGACCTCTTCGAGGTCGGATTCAAGCGAGAACGCGAAAGAGTTGTGGATCTGACGCCGGGTGTCTGGCCGCCACTCACCGACGTCCTTGAGGACCTCGTCGACGACGGCTCCGTCGGCCGTGCGCCGTCGGTAGAGCGCGACTGGAATGGGGGTGGCGCCTTCACCGCCATAACGCACGAAGTATCGGGGGGCGTCGACGCCTGATTCGATCCCCAACCACCGGAGACGGAAGAACCAACGAGAGGCGAGAGCGTCAATCGCAGCAGACGATAGGTCGGGTCGCGCCGCCCCTAGCCGACTTTTGTATGTGGAGGCCCCTCCGTCGGAGTAGGTGCTGAGATCCGAGATGGCCAGATTGTCGGACGCCGCGATTGCGTCATATACGCGGGCCAGCAGAGCATCCGCGTCGACCGAGTTGGTCCTTGCGAGGTCGGCAACGGCGTTCTCGTCGGCGAGGGGCATCTTGGCTGTCGGCCAGCCGAGGAATGCGGTGACCGCCGCGGACAGAAGCGAGTCATCGTTCGTAGACATGGAGCGGCCTTCCGGTGTGTGCATCGATGACGGTGATCCTGGTCACTGCTTCATTCTCGATCAGGCGCGGGAATTCGTACATGTTCCACACGGACCCTGGCCGGACGTCACCGACGTAAGCGAACACGTGTCCTTGCGCGTTCTCTGCGATGGCGGATGACACGGCGCGCCAGGTCTCCGTAGTCGACGGCAGCGACCAGTCGGAAGGCATCTCATCCGCCAGGCCCTGGCGCTCAAGCATCTGCTCGAGCGTGGACCGCTCGTACGACGACGCGACGACGCGAGCGCCATCCATGGAAGACACGAAGTCTTCGCCGACGGTGACTCGACCCGACCAGAAGACTGCCGCGTCCGAGGACGAGGAAGGTTGGAACTCTTGGACGATCGAGTGGTCGACGAGCGAATCGTCCAATGGGGTTCGCGAGATATCGGCCGGGAACGCTTCAGCCGGCACGTGAATGGTGACATCGACGAAACCTGTGCCCGGCGTGACGACCGGCCAACTGATCACATCGGCCCCGATGGGGTGCGGCACCGCGGCGAAGCGCTCGTTCATCGCGGATTCGAGCTGCGCGCGCGTAGCGTCGTCGGTCCCCGGAAGCCGGGCGGCCTCGTACTCCACGTGCGAGTCCATCTTCGCGTCGAAGCTGGCATCGGTGTGGAACTGCACCTCGATCTTTCGGTTTCCTACCGGATCGAACCACGTGCTGTTGATGCCCTGGTAACCGTCCGCGCCCCACGAATTTTTCAGCTTCCCGTAGGGAACGAGACCGTCTGACTGCAGGTCGTGAAGCATTCGGGGTACGGTCGAACCATAGCTGCCGTCGGGAACCACAACCGTGTATCGAACGCTGTCCTTGATCGTCCCGAGGACCTTCTCCATCGGCACACCGGGAGCGAAGTCCGCGAGCTCGGTCGCAACCTTGCGATAGAGCGACTCATCGCCCTTGAGCCGATACTCCAGTCCCTCCAGCCTGGCCTCGGGGAACTTGGCGCGAAGATCCTCCATGATGCCCGTGAGTCGTGGCTCGGCGGCCCGGGATCCGTTGAGGTAGTCGTCGACAAACGCCCTCTGGTCGGACGACAACGTCAGGTGAGAATCTTCTGAACTACGCCAGGCGACATCGGCCCCGCCCGTAGACGACGCGATCCCCTCGGCATCGGCGTGCGCGCTTGACGTAGGGTCGCCATCCACGGATGTCGCGTCTCCATCGGTAGACACTTCATCGCCGTGGTGCACATCGTGCGAACCGTCCGTGTGGTCGGCGTTCGTCGCTCCGTCGTCGCCGCGGCCTGCATTCGCTGCGTTGTCGCCGCGATTCGCGTCGCCGCCGTCGTCGCCCCGTCCACCGCCGGTCGCGTCGTCACCGCGTTCACTGCTGGTCGCGTCGTCGCCGCCGCGGCCCACGCCGCCGTTCCCGGTGTCCGAACCGCCCTGCCCGCCGGCGTGGCTGCTGCCGCCGCCGGTCTCGGTCGAGGGCTCGCGCACGACGGTCGACTCGCCGGAGCCGCCGGTCTCCGTGCGGACGGGGGCATCCTCGACGATCGAGTTCACCGCGCCGGGGCCGGCCTCGCCGCGGACACCGCCGGCCGAGACGAGCTCGGGCTCGCGCACGGGCGCCGCGACACCGGCATCCGCGCCGCCATCGGTACGCACCGGAACGTCGCCGCCGCGGACGCCGTCGAACGAGCCCGCGGGCATCTCGATGCGGCCCGAAGGGATGGCATCCGTCGGCGGGAACTCGTACACCGGCACGCCGTCTTCGATGCGCGCCGTGATGCTGTTGAGGTCGACCCCGGCGTCGTCGAGCGCGCGCAGCGCGGAGGCCGCGTCATCGGCGACGAAGGGCATGTCGGGGGCGTTGAGGTGGAAGCCGTCGGCGGCATCCGATCCCAGACGTCCGATGAGACCGTCGAGGCTGTGCAGGCCGGCGCCGCCCAGGCGCATCGCGCCGTTCATCGCGAGCGCCGCGGGGTCGACGAAGTCGACGACCTTGGCCATCTTCGAGACGACGGATGCCGCGGTCGACGCGGTCTTCACGCCGGCGACGGCCGCGCCGCCCACGGGGATCAGCGCGGTACCCACGTTGAAGACCGACTCGCCGAGCGCCGTGCCCGGGTCGTCCTGCCACTTGTCCCACGCGATGAGGGCCTTGCCGGTGTTGATCGCCGCTTCATCGGCCTGGGCCTTGAAGTCGCGCACCTCCTGCGGCAGGAAGCCGTCCATGCCCATGGACTGCATGAGCGAGTCCGACTGGAAGATCGGCGCGAGCACGCCCGTGTTGGCGAGAGCCGCGAACCCCAGCATGCCGAGGTTGCCCCAGGCTGCGCCGTACGCGTCACCCGAGAAGAACTCGCCCGTCTCGGGATTGTATCCGAGCACCAGGGTTCCGAGGCCGGTGATCGTGCCCCACACACCGCCGACGGCGATGCCCTCCCACAGGAAGTCCTTGAAGACGAAGTTGACCGTCGCCTCGCCGCACCCCTCGGTGCGCTCGACGTCGGCACCCCACGGCATCTCGGTTCCCTCGGGGATCTCGGAGATGCCGTAGCCGAGTGCGTCGTCCTCGGACTGCGCTGCGTGCAGCGGGGCCGCCCCGTACAGGGCTCGGATGCGGTTCGCACAGGCCCGCTCGGCCTCCCACAACTTGACCTGCTGTGCGTTGACGGCGGCGATCAACTCGTTGTTCCGGTCGACGTGCTCCTGCGACTCGTGCCATTCCTTGGTCACGGTGCGGTACTTGTCCGGCGCCGCAGCGCTCGACGACGACGTTGTCGACGAGCCCCACGAACCCTGATAGGTCGGCATCGCCGTTGCCCCGCCGTACGGCGACTGCGCCGCCGTCCACGCCGGATTGATCTCTCGCACCTGCACGCCGCCCTGGATCGAGTCCACGAACGTCTTGGCTTCGGCGCGGAGCGCGTCGAGCTCGGCCTTGATCGGCCGCACGTCGGAGGCGAAGGCGATGAGAGCCGCCGACACCTCGGCCAGGTTGTCGCTGACCTGGGTCGCCTGCGAACTCACCGGCGCCATCAGCCCCAGGAGGGTGGGCGATTCCGGTGCCTCGTAGACGCCGGCCATGCCCTGCCACTTGAACTGCACGTTCGAGCCGTGATCGGCCACTTGGCCGGAGATCGTCCCGACGGTGCGGGCGTTCTCGTCGATGGCATCCGGGTTGATGTCGGCGCCGGGGATCTTCTCGTAATCGATGGGGCTGGGCATCACATCACCCCATGCGGAAGAGTGGGCGGGTAAACGGTGGCGACGGCCGCGGTCTGCGCGTTGGCGGCCATCTCCATGTCGCCGGCGACGTACGCTTCGGTGGCCGAGACCACGCCTTGCGCGGCGGCGCCGATCCGAGCGCTCATGCCCTGGATGCGCGGCGCCTCTTCCTGCTGGAAGTACGCCTGCACCGCCTCGGAGATCGCACCGGACTGGGTCGCGGTGACCGCTCCCTCGAGAGCGGGACTCAGAGAATTGAGCGCGGCGCCCAGAGCCTCGGCGTCGACGTTCACATCCGTCAGCACGGCCACGACTCCGGACGGCTCGATACGCCAACTCGTCATCGTCAGAACCCCTTCACTTCGTCGACGGTCTCGCGCGGCCGACCCCACGCGCGAGGCACTGCCGATGCCGGGCGTTCTGCACGCCCGGCATCACGCAGACATCGTCAGCCGATCGACTCCACCGCCGCGCGAGCTTTGCTGAGCGCGGTCTGGGCGGACTCGTCGTTGCGCTCCAGCGACGAACGGAGCGTGTGAATGATTCCGCGCACCTCGGCGGCGGCGTTCTTCCAGCGCAGCTCCTTGCCGCGGTAGTCCTCGGACACACCGTCGGCGGAGTAGTCGGCCATGGCGGCCTGGACGTCGCGGTCGCGCTGGTCGATGAGCGACTCGAGCTGCGCGGCGACGCGGTTGAAGTTGTCCTGAGCGTTCTGCGACGCCGCGATCGAGTAGTCGCGACGGTCTCCCTGGTTCACCATGAGTCAGTCCCTTCCGATTCTCAGCGTCCGCCGAAGCGCGCGGCGTCGAACGACGACCCGGCTTCGAGGCTCGTGGTCTGGTCGACCATGGACGACTCACCCTCCTGGAAGGAGCGGTCCATGCCGGAGATGCCGCCCAGGACGCCGTCGAGCGCGAGCTTCAGCTCGGCCGAGATGGCATCCGTGCGCGACTTGAAACGGTCGAAGGCCGCGCGGCCCGCGCCCTGGAACTGTCCCTCGAGCGGCTCGGCCGCCTCGAGCAGCTGGCGCACCAGCAGCGACAATTCATCACTGGAACCCGAGGTGGCCTTACCCAGCACACCCAGAGTGTCGGAACCCATTGCGAACTTCACGAGAGCCCACCCTTCGATCGCGAATCACGTGCAACGAACCCTGAAACCCTAACCACGCCGGAGGGGCCCGGGAAGAAACATGAGAGAACTCTCCTTTTTCTCCCCCGTGGTGTAGGAGGGGTCAGTCGCCCGCTTTCGCCGCTGCTTTCGCGGCGCGCTTGTACTCGCGCACCTTGGTCAGCGACTCCGGACTGGTGATGTCGGCGACCGAACGAAACGAGCCCTCGTCTCCGTACGACCCGGCGGCTTCGCGCCACCCGGCACCGTCATAGCCGTACTGCTTGCCGAGCAGCGCGAGGAAGATCTTGGCCTTCTGCTCTCCGAAGCCCGGGAGTGCCTTCAACCGCTTCAGCACGGTGGCGCCGTCGGGATCGTCGCGGGTCCACAGGGCCGCGGCATCCCCGCCCCAGTCCTCCTCGATCGCCGCGCACAGCGCCTGCACCCGCTTCGCCATGGAGCCGGGGAAGCGGTGCACGGCGGGCGATTCCGAGAATGCCGCCGCGAACACCTCGGGGTCTTCGTGGGCGAGGGTCGTGGCATCCATCGATCCGACGCGCTGCTCGATCTTGAGCGGACCTGCGAACGCGGTCTCCATCGCGACCTGCTGGTCGAGCAGCATGCCGATCAGCAGTGCGAGGGGATTCGTCGAGAGCAGGTCGTCGGCGGCGGGGTCGTCGGTGATGCGCAGCGTCATGCCCCCATTGTCCCGCGGGTCACTCGCGCGCGGCGATCCACTTCTCCGCGAAGGGCACGGCATCCAGGTAGTGCAGGTCGGCGTTGATCTCGGACAGTGGCTGCTCGAAGTCCTCGACGCTGCCGGCGGGGAGGCGCTTCACGACAGACCCGTCCGCCCGGCGGATCACCACTTCGTTGACGGACGGGGCGACTCGGCCCGCGTCGAGGAGTCCCATCGCGATGGTCGCCGCCCACCGCAGTCCGTTGCGGGCGCGATCCTCGCCCGCGACGCGGTAGACCTCGGATGCCGGAGTGCTCATGCCCTCATCCTGCCCGAGGCTGCACGGTCGGTTCGCTCGCGGGGTGGAGGTGACTGCGGCGGCGCTCGGGTGCTGCGGGTCCTGCGA
>NZ_CAKKMM010000087.1:0-12617 GCF_918698205.1 Microbacterium sp. Bi128
CAAACCCACTGCACGCTGCAGTGGAGACGTCAGTCAGGTGCAGTCTCGGCGAAACGCGGGCGCCCGCGGCCCCGCCCCACCGCGCTGCGCGCCACCGCGCTGCGCGCCCACCTGTCGCGCTGAGGCGTCCGCGGCACCGCGAGACTGCATCCCGCTGACAAACCCACTGCACGCTGCAGTGGAGTTGTCAGTCAGGTGCAGTCTCGGCAAGACGCCGGGCCGGCGAAACCGAGGCCGGTCAACCAAAGGGGTGCGGGACGCGCACCGGCTTGCGCGGCGCTCAGGATGCCGCCTCCCACAGCGGTGTCAGCGCCATCAGGCGCGCGTCGCGCCACCGCACGCGCTCGTCCCAGTCCTCGAGGGGCAGCGCCGCGCGGCGTTCGGCCTCGACCCGGGCGACCAGGTCGGGCGTCCACGGGTCGTGCTGCCCGCGCTCGGCGCCCATGCGTGCGTACGACGCGCCCATGCGTTCGGCGTGCGCCGCGATGCCGCCGCGCACGTTGAGGTCGCTCGTCTCGAAGGGGCCGATGATGCTCCACCGGCGGCCCAGGCCGCTGCGGACGACCTCGTCGACGTCCGCGGCGTCGACGATCCCGTCGCGCACCAAGCAGTAGGCCTCGCGCAGGAGCGCGCCCTGCAGTCGGTTGAAGACAAAGCCCTCGATCTCGCGCCGCAGCAGCACCGGGCGCAACCCGGCCGACCGGTACACGTCGGCGGCGCGATCGACGACTCCGGATGCCGTCACGGGCGAGGGGACGACCTCGATCACCGGCAGCAGATACGGCGGGTTCCCCGGATGCCCCACGACCACGCGCGCGGCGATCTCCGGGGCGAGTCCGTCCGCCAGGATGGACGGGGCGATCGCCGACGTCGAACTCGCGAGGATCGCATCGGCGGGGGCCACCGCCGCGAACCGTGACAGCACATCGCGCTTGAGGTCGGCGCGTTCGGGGGCGCACTCCTGCACGAGCTCCGCATCGCGCGCGGCCGCCGCGGCATCCGTGTGCCATCCGATCCGCGCCGCCACCACGGGAGGTTCCTCGTCGAGCAACCCCGCGTCGCCGAGGAGCCGCAACCGGGCCCGCACGTCGGCGCGACCCCGCTCGAGTGCGGCCTCGTCGATGTCGAAGACCGCGGTCGCGCGCCCCGCGCGGGCGAAGAGCACCGCGAAGGCGACGCCGATCGCCCCCGACCCGACGATCGCGACGGGTCGGGCGCTCACTCGCCCCACCAGTCGTGGTCGGCGGCGTGGCCGCGGCGCAGGATCTCGAGCACGGCCGCGCGGGTCAGCTCCCGCGGGTTGTTCGCCGTCAGTCGCGTGGCGAGCATCGCCTGGTCGGCAACGGCCTCGAAGTGCTCCGGCGAGAGGCCGAGGGTCGCGAGGTCGGTCGGAGCCCCCACCGCTCGCAGCAGTCGCTCGACGGCTCGGATGCCCTCCCGCGCCCGTTCTTCGTCGCTCGCGGAGGAATCCTCCGCCCCGAGGAGCTGGGCGATCTCGGCGAACTCCGCGACACGGCTCGGCAGGTTGTACCGCATGACCCAGGGCAGAAGAGCAGCGACGCCGAACCCGTGCGGCGTGTGCGTCAGGTTGCCGATCGGCGACTGGATGGCGTGCGCACCCGCGGTGCCCGCGGTGTTGATCGCCATCCCCGCGCAGTACGAGGCGAACATCGTGTCGGTGCGGGCGGCCAGGTCAGAAGGATCGGACGCCACCGCGGGCAGCGAGCGGCCGAGCAACGACAGCCCCTGACGCGCGTACACGTCGGTGAGCAGGTTCTTGCCCGCATAGAGCTTGGTCGCGAGTTCCTCCGACGTCGGGTTCTTCGCGCGCCCGGTGAAGGCCTCGACCAGGTGCGACAGCGCGTCCGCGCCCGTCGCGGCGGTGAGCCCGGGCGGACACGTCAGCGTCAGCTCCGGATCGATGACGGCGACCGTCGCCTCGAGGTGCGGACTCGCGACTCCGACCTTCATGCCCCGCTCGCCATCGAAGACGACCGAGATGCACGTGACCTCGGAGCCCGTTCCGCCGGTCGTGGGGACGGTCACCACCGGTACTCCCGGTCCGGGCACGAGGAACTCGCCGTAGTAGTCGCGCACGTCGCCGCCGTTGGCGAGCACGACCGCCGACACCTTCGCGAGGTCGAGGCACGACCCACCACCGACACCGACGATCACGTCGATGGGCAGCTCGCGATAACGCTCGGCGACCGCCATGACGTTCTCACGGGGCAGCTCGGGCTCCGTGCGGTCGAACACCTCGACCTCGACGCCCGCGGCGCGGAGCCCGTCGGCGATCTCGCCGAACTCGGCGCTGGAGGACATCCGCTCGTCGGTGACGAGCAGGGCGTGGTGCCCGATCTCGGAGACGATCCGAGGCAGCTGGCGGCGCTGCCCGGGCCCGAACAGGACCGAGCGCGGCTGACGCAGCAGCCCCAGCGCCAGGTCGTTCTCGGTCCGGGCGGCGGCGGGCAGGACGGTGGTGTCGCTCACGAGAGGGCTCCTTCTTCGTCGACGGTGACGGCGAGATACTTCGGCTCGAGGAATTCGTAGATGCCGTCCTGGCCGCCTTCGCGCCCCAGGCCGGAGGCCTTCACGCCGCCGAAGGCCGCGGCGGGATCGGCCATGATCCCGCGGTTGATGCCCACCATGCCGAAGTCGAGCCGCTCGGCGACGGCGAACGCGCGGGACAGATCACGCGTGAACACGTACGCGGCCAGACCGTACCGGGTGTCGTTGGCGAAGCGGATGGCATCCGCCGTGCTCTCGGCGCGGTAGATCGCCGCGATCGGGGCGAAGAGTTCGCGGTGGCAGACATCGCTGTCGCGATCGTGCACCTCGAAGACAGTGGGTTCGAAGAAGTACCCGTCGCCGTCGATGGCGCGTCCCCCCGCGAGCAATGTCGCGTCGATGCGCTCGAACTCGGCGACGAGTTCGGCCACGCCGTCGCGCTGCCGAGCCGAGATGATCGGGCCGACGTCGGTTCCGGCCTCGAAGCCACTCCCGACGCGCAGCGCTCTGGCGAGGGCGACGAAGCGCTCGATGAACGCGTCGGCGACCTTCTCGTGCACGATGATGCGGTTCGCCGCGACGCACGCCTGACCGGCGTTGCGGAACTTCGCGACGATCGCCTGCGCCGCGGCGGCCTCGACGTCGGCGTCGTCGAGCACCACGAAAGGTCCGTCCCCGCCGAGCTCCATCGAGGCGTTGACGATCCCGGGAGCGGCCTGACGCAGGAGCGTCGCGCCGACCTCGGTCGACCCCGTGAAGCTCACCTTGCGCAGCCGCGGGTCGGCCATGACCTCGGCCGAGATCGCCGACGACGACGTCGTGTGCACGAGGTTGACGACGCCCGACGGGAAGCCGGCGTCGGTGAGGACCGACACGAACAGAGCGCACGTCAGCGGCGTCTCGCGGGCCGTCTTGACGATCGTCGTGCAGCCGGCCGCCAACGCGGCACCGGCCTTGCGGGCGATCATGAGCAGCGGGAAGTTCCACGGCGTGATGAGCAGCGTCGGCCCGACGGGCTGGTGCGTCGTGACGATGCGGTACCCCCCGCGGGAGCCGTGCGCGAACGAGCCGTGCAAGTGGGCGATCTGCTCGGTGTACCAGAGGAAGAAGTCGGCGCTGAGCTGGAACTCCGCCCGCGACTCCGCGAGGGGCTTGCCGCTCTCCAGCGTCATGATCTCGGCGATGGCCTCGCCCCGCTCGAGCAGCAGCCGGTGCGCGCTGGCGAACAGGTCGGCGCGCTCGCGTGGGGGCACCGCGCCCCACGACGCCTGGGCGGCGGCCGCGGCATCCAGCGCCGCCCTGCCGTCGGCGGCGGTGCCGTCGGCGACGCGGGCGATCTCCGCTCCGGATGCCGGGTCGTAGACCGCGAAGTCGCCGTCACCGGCCCGCCACTCGCCGTCGATGAAGAGATCCAACGGCACGGAGTGGCCGCGCAACGTCGCCGTTCGCGACGGCGGAGCGAGAGTGGTCATCGTTGATCCTTTCGGGAATCGTCATCTCGTATTACGGTAATAGCGACACCCGTCGGAGACCGGCGAGTGTCTCGATGTGAGACATCTCCCGAAAGGCCGCTCGCCCATGCCCGTCATCGAACGGCACGCCGCCCCGCTACGTCAGCAGGTCCTGCTGCTCTTGCGCGAGGAGATCCTCGAGGGCCGCCGCGCCCCCGGCGAACGCCTTCGTGAGAACGATCTGTGCACCGCATACGGGGTCTCCCGTACCGTCATCCGCGAGGTGCTCCGTCAGCTCGAGAGCGAGAGCCTGATCTCGGTGCTCCCCGGACGCGGGCCGATCGTGGCCGTGCTGACCAAGCGCGAGATCGAGTCGCTGTACGAAGTACGGGCGGCTCTCGAGGGTCTCGCCGCGGCCCTGTTCGCGCGACGCGCGAGCCCCGCCGACTGCGCCCGACTGATCGACCATCACGCCGCCATGACCGCGGAATATCTGCACGGGACGCTCGCCAGCCGCGAAGCGAGCAAGTCGGAGTTCTACCGGATCCTGCTCACCGGAGCCGACAACGAGGTGCTCTCGGACGAACTGTCGGGCGTCCACACCCGGATCGGCCTCTTCCGCCGCTACGCGTTCCTCGACGACGACCGCGTCGCGCAGTCGTTCGAGGAGCTGACGGCGATCGTGCGTGCCACCGCGGTCGACCGCGACCCGGTCGCCGCCCGCGCCACCAGCGAGCACCACATCGAGCTCGCCGGGCGCCTCGCGGTGCTCGAGTACGAACGGCGCGTCACCTCCGACGGCAGCCTCGTACACCTCGACGAGGTCGCGGTATGAGCACCGGACGCCCCATTCCGCCGAACCCGCTGGTGGGGTACTCTCAGCGCACCCGACAGCCCGCCCCTCGCATCCGGATCGTGTGATCCGCCTCGACGGGCGAGCGCGCCCGTCCTCGACGAAGGAGTCGAAGATGACCACCACCTCCGCGCGGCTCATCGAGCAGGCGAAGAACGAGATCCTCACCGCCTCGTCCGCTTCCGCCGCCCTGCGCCCCGACCTCGTGACCTCGTGGCAACGCTCGAAGGACGCCCTCGGCTCACCCGACCGCATCCGCGACGTGCCCCAGGTCGGCGTGGACCTGCTCGACAGCCACCTGCTCGAGATGTTCCAGGCTCCGCTCGCCCGCGTCTCAGACGAACTCGACGGCACTGGCCTGGGCCTTCTGCTCGCCGATTCCGAGGGACGAATCCTGCAGCGATGGACGCACGATCGCGCCGCCGCCGACCACCTCGACCGCCTCGGCACCGTGCGCGGAGCCGTGCTCTCAGAAGAGACCGTCGGCACGAACGGCGTCGGCACGGTCGCCGCCACCGGGCGCAGCGTGCAGATCACCGGCAACGAGCACTTCGCCGAGTTCTACCGCTCGGCGGTGTGCACGGGGAGTCCGGTGCGCCACCCGCTGACGGGCCGACTGCTGGCCGTGGTCACTCTCTCGACGCACATCACCGAACGCCCCGAACTCCTCCGCCCGTTGACGCATTCGATCGCCGCGCAGCTCGGACAGCACGTGATGGATGCCGAGCGCCCGGCGGCCCGCAGCATGCTCGCCGCCTTCCTCGCCGCCTCCCGCGTCCAGCAGGGGCCGGTCGTGGCGCTCGGCCCCGACGGCCTGCTGATGCAGAACCAGCGCGCCTCGCGGCTGTCGACCGCGGACATGGCGCTGGTGCAGCGCCTGTGTGCCGAGGAGTCGCGGGGCGGTCGGGTCAACGTCGAGCTGTCGTCCGGGTACGCCGATGTTCAGGTCACCCGATTGCAGGACGGCGCGGGAAGCGTCGCCGTCGTCACCGTCGGGGAGCGCCCGGTCACGCACGGCGGATTCGGGCCGCTCCGCCCCGCCCTCGCCGGGCGGTCGACCGAGTGGCTCGCCGTGGCTCAGACCGTCGCGCGGCACCGCGAGGCGCGCACGCCGCTGCTCATCGCGGGCGAACCGGGGACGGGCAAGACGTCACTGGCCCTCGGGCTTCCGCACCGCCCCGGCGCCGCCCGCGCCGCGACGGTCGTCGACGCCGCCGAGCGTCACGTGCTGGGCTCGCGCCGCTGGCTGCAGCGGTTGTCCGAACGGCTCGGCGCCGGCGCCCCCGTGGTGGTCAAAGGCATCCAGACGCTCGATGCGGGTTCCCTGTCGGGCATGGTGTCGCTCGTCGACTCGGCGCCCTCGCGTGGCGCCGTCCTCCTCACCCTGTCGGCCGCCGACCGCGCCGAGGCCGGATCGTTCGCAACCCGCGTCGGCTACCCGACGACGTGGGTGCCGGCCCTGCGCGAGCGTTCCGGTGACGTCGGCCCGCTCTGGCGGGTGCTGGCCGACCATGCCGCAGCCTCCGCGCACCTGGAGCCCACCCGCGACGCGCTCGCCGCCCTCGAAGCGCACGCCTGGCCCGGCAACATCGTGGAGCTGCGCAACGTCATCGAGCAGCTCGCGCTGAGCGGCCGCCGCGGTGCGATCGGCGCGTCCGACCTACCCATGTCGGTCCGGGGTGCGCGGTCGATGACGATGATCGAGCGCGCCGAGCTCGAGGCCATCCGGCGCGCCCTGCAGGAGGCCGGTGGCAACCGCTCCCGTGCCGCCGAGATCCTCGGCCTCTCCCGCGCCACGGTCTACCGCAAGATGAAGACCTACCGGCTGACTGCCTGACCGGCGGTCCCTGCCGATGTCCGCCCGGTGTCCCCGGGCGACGTCGATGATCGAGCGCGCCGTGCTCGAGGCCCTGCAGCGTGCGCTGCAAAGCCAACGGAAACCGTTCCCTCGCCATCGAGATCCTCGACCGATCTCGCGCCACCGTGCACCGCGAGACGGCGAAACCGCCCCCGCCACACGCTCCCGCCGCACGCCCCGACCGCACACCTCACCGCCCGCCGCGCGCGGAAGGGCGGAGGCACCCGACGCGCCTCCGCCCTCGTCCCGCACCGACCTCCGTCAGGACTCCCGAGCCATCCGGCGCACCGCCCTCCGCCGCACGATCACGGGCACGAACTCGCGGATGACGACGACCAGCACGAGCACGATCGCTTGCGTGAGCAGCTGCAGCGCATCCGGCCACCCGACCGACCGCAGGAGCTGCCCCAGCTGCGTGAGGAAGAGCGCGGCGACGGCGGTGGCTGCGATCGAGGCGATGCCGCCCGTGAGCGCGGTGCCGCCGAGCACGACCGCAGCCACAGTGGGCAGCAAGTACTGGTCGCCGAGGAACAGCGGCGGCGTCTTGGTGTACCCGGCCAGCAGCACCCCGGCCGCTCCGTAGCAGAGGCCCGCGAAGCCATACGCGGCTATCTGGTACATCCGTACCCTCACCCCGACCACGGCCGCGGCCGGCTCGCTCACGCCGACAGCGGTGAGACGCCGGCCGATGATCGAGCGCTGCGTGACCACCGCGGCCACGGCGATCACGACGATCGCGATGAGCGCCGTGTTCGGCACCCCGAGGGTCCGCGCGAGGGCGAACCGGTTGAGCTCGTCGGCCGCCCCCGAGGGGGTGCCGTTCGCGATCGAGAACACCGTGCCCAGGAGCACCGCGTTCATGCCGAGCGTCGCCACGAGCGGCATGATCCGCAACCCCGCGACGACCGCGCCGTTGAGCAGCCCGAAGACCCCCGGCAGCACCACCGCGGCGACGACCGCCGGCCAGACGCCCCACCCGTACTGCTGCGGTAGGGCCGTGGCCAGCACCGCGGCGAGCGCGATCATGCCCGGCACCGACAGGTCGAGTCCGCGCTGCTGGACGATGAGCGTCTGCCCCGCGGCGGCGATGGCGAGCACGGACGCGAAGGGCAACATCGACAGCAGGGGTGCGGCATCCAGGCTCCCCGGCGCGATCACCGGGCTCACGAGGAACAGCGCCACTGTCGCCACCGTGATGGGTACCCAGCTCCCCGCGAGCGCCCGCCGCCAGACCGCCTCGGCCGAGCGGCCGGTCGGGGGGACGGGCAGCGACGTCGTGGTGGTCTCCGGCGCGGAGCGCGGAGCATCGATCCGGGTCATGAGACACCTCCGGGAGGAGCGATGGCGACGCCTCGAGGGCGACGCCGACGACGACCGCTTCCGCGCAGAGCGGCGTAGAGCCCCGCGGCGGCGAGCGTGACGAGACCGGGCAGCCAGTACGACCACGCCTGAGAGAGCCCGAGGAACGGCGAGACGTTCAGGATCTGCTGTACGAGGAACGCCGCCGCGATCACCGCGAGGAACGACCCGCGCCCCCCGAAGATGCTCGTGCCCGCCAACACGACGACGGTGACGGATGCCAGCGTGTACGACAGCGACGGGCGACCGTCGCCGATCCCGATCTGAGCCATGAGGATCACCGCGGCCGGCAGCACGAGCAGCGAGCACAGGACGTACGAGAGGAACCGCACCCAACCGACCCGGATGCCGAGCCGAGCCGCGGCCGCGTCCTGAGATCCGACAGCCCGCAGCTGCACGCCCCAGCGGGTGCGGCGCAGCGCGATCTCGAGCAGGACGAGCACGACGACCCCGGCGATCGTGGCGATCGGGACGAGACCGACGCGAGCCTGGATCATGTCGGACACCCCGCCGAAGATGACGCCGCCCGGGGTGGACCGCAGCAGCAGGTAGAGACCCTGCAGCGCCATGAACATCGCGAGCGTGGCCACGACGGGACTGATCGCGAATCTCGTCACCAACAGCCCGTTGATGACGCCGACGCCGACGGCCCCGGCGAGCATGAGCGCGAGGCCGACGTAGAGGTTGCCACCGTCGACGATCCAGAACGACGACAACACGACGAGGAATCCCATGAGCGGACCCACCGAGAGGTCGAATCCCGACCCGAGGACGACGACCTGCTGCGCGGCACCGACGAAGAGCAGCGGCGCGATCATGAACAGCAGGTTGTTGAGGTTGAAGGGCGAGAAGTAGGCGCCGTTGGTGGTGGCAACGGCGACGGCGAGCGCGACGAAGACCGCGCCCAGGGCGACCGCCGGAGCGTGGTCGCCCCGCAACCAGGCGCGCAGGCGGTGACGGCGACCATCGGTTTGCTCGCGCGCGCGCACCGTGGTGGAGGTGAGAGCGGCGCGGGCGATCGCCGTCTCGGTCACCTCGTCGCCGGCCAGTTCCTCGACGACCTCGCCGCGGGAGAGGATCAGCACCCGGTCGCACAGCCCCTCCAGCTCGACGCCGTCGGACGAAAGGACGACCACTGCGGCGCCATCGTCCGCGGCCTCGCGGAGGATCCGGTAGATGTCCACGCGGGCTCCGGCGTCCACGCCCTGCGTCGGCTCCTCGGCGAGGAGGACTCGGGGGCGGGCGAGCAGCGTGCGCGCGAGGACGACCTTCTGCTGGTTGCCGCCCGACAGCGACGAGACGGCGGTGCGCGGGCTCGGGGCCTTGATCGACAGACGCCCGATCATGTCGTTCGCCCGCGTGAGCATCCGCCGGTCGCTGACGAATCCGAGTCGCGAGGCCTCGGGCAGGGTGCCGGACGAGACGTTCTCGGCGACGGACAGGGGCAGGAACACGCCCTCGCGGTGGCGGTCGGCGGGGACGTAGACGACGCCGGCGGCAGCCGCGCCGGCCGAGCCGCCGCGCACGCGACGGCCGTCGACGCTCACCTCCCCCGACGAGGGCTCGAGACCGGCGAGGGCGCGGATGACCGCGGCCTGGCCGTTTCCCTGCACTCCGGCCAACCCCACGATCTCGCCCGACCGCACGGTCAGCGAGACGTCGTGGAAGTGGTCGCCGCGCAGTCCGCGGACCGTGAGCCGATCGGCATCCCGGATCGTCCCGGCGATGCTGCCCTTCTCGGGGAACACGGCCTCGAGCTTGCGTCCGATCGCGCGCTCGATGATCTGCGCCTCGTCGACCTCGGCGGCCGGGAAGGTGCCCCGTACTTTGCCGTCGCGGAGCACGGTGATGCGGTCGGAGATCTGCTTGACCTCGGGGATGCGGTGAGAGATGTAGACCACCGCGGCACCGCCCGCGACGACCTCCCGCACGCGGGAGAACAGCTTGTGCACCTCCTCGAGACTCAGGTGCTCGGTCGGCTCGTCGAGAATCAGCACGCGGGGCTCGAGGGCGAGCGCCTTCGCGATCTCGACGACGAACCGCTGCTCGACAGACAGGTCGGCGACGCGGGATCGGGGGTCGATGTCCATGTCCCACGGGGCGAGCTGCTCGGCCGCCCATCCCACGGCACGGCCGAGGCCCCCGACACGACGGAAACCGACGCCGACCGCCATGTTCTCGGCAACCGTGAGGTCGGGCAGCAGCGCCGGGTCCTGGCGGACGATGCCGAGTCCCAGGCGCCGCGCCTCCTCCGGATCGGCGGCGGCGAGTTCGGTGCCGGCGATCCACACCGTGCCCTCGTCCGCGGCGAGCGCCCCGGACGCCACGGCCATGAGCGTGGACTTTCCCGCGCCGTTCTCGCCGACGAGGGCGTGGATCTCCCCGGCGCGCACGTCCAGGTGCACGTCGGTGAGGGCGCGGACGCCCGGGAAGGTCTTGGTGATGCCGTCCAGTCTCAGCAGGGAGGAGACCTCCGCGGCCGCCCCCGGCGGCGCCGGGGCCGTTCCGATGTCGATGTCGGTCATGGCGAATCCGTTCTGTCGGGTGTGCATCACTGGGCGAGGTAGCCGCCGTCGATGACGAGCTCGGAGCCGGTGACGAAGCTGGCCTCGTCGCTGGCGAGGAACACGACGCCCGCGGCGATCTCGTGGGGTTGACCGGCGCGCCCCATCGGGGTCTGCGAGACGACGTACGCGTTGACTTCGGCGGCCTGCGCGTCGGTCAGCGGCGTCTCGATGAACCCCGGGTGCAGGGAGTTCACGCGCACGTTCTGCGTGGCGTACGTGATGGCGGCGTTCTTGGACATGTTGCGGACCGCGCCTTTGGTCGCGTGGTACGCGTGGGCGCCGCCGACGGCGGCCGATCCCCAGATCGACGAGATGTTGATGATCGACCCGCCACCCTGCGTGATCATGTGCGGGATCACCTCGCGCATGCCCAGCCAGACCCCGGTCTGATTGGTGGCCACGACCTTCTGCCAGTCCTCCATGGCGAGTTCGTGCAGCGGGTCGTAGGCGATGATCCCGGCATTGTTGACGAGGACGTCGATGTGTCCGTGGGCGTCGAGCACCTCGCCGACGACGCGGCGCCAGTCGGTCTCGGACGCGACGTCGAGCGGCGTGTACTCGATCGGACCGAACGTGGGGTCGGCCGAGGAGCGGGAAGTGGCGATCGTCGTCGCGCCCTCTGCGTGCAGAGCCTCGGCGATCGCGCGGCCGATGCCGCGGCCGGCGCCGGTGACGACGGCGACCTTTCCGGTGAGTCGGTTCATGGCTTTCGTTCTCCTCCTGGGAGTGGAGTGGATGCCGGGGCCGCGGCGCCGCCGCGACCCCGGCGGGGGATCACTGGAACAGCTGCTTCAGCTGGTCGACCGACAGGCCGGAGGAGAGGATCGCGTCGGCGGGCAGGCTGCTCTCGCACTTCGGCTGCTTCGACGAGTCCGTGGAGTCCTCGATGATCTCGAGGTTGTACGTGGATGGCTCGTCGTTGGGCAGCCCGTTCGCCGCCGCGAGGGCCTTGTGCAGGGCGACGGTGACGACCCAGTTGCGCGAGGATTCCGTGGCGATCTGGTACGTCGGCTGCGTGTCCTTGTACTCGTACCAGAGGCAGGCGAACTCGTTGCTGTCGTTCGCGGACCACACCGGGAAGGGTTTGCCCGCGGCCTCGAAGGCCCGGATGCCACCGACCGATCCCCCACCGTAATCGGCGACGATCCCGTTGATGTCGCCGTACTTCGTGATCAGGCCGGCCACGACCTGCTGGGTCTTACCCGGCTCCCAGTCGGTGGCGACGGGGCCGTCGGTGTTGAGCAACGTGACACCGGGGTTCTCCTTCACCGCCTCGAGGACGCCTTCGTAGACACCCTGCGAGTACGAGTTCCCGGCGATGCCGCCGAGCATGACGAGGTTGCCCTTGCCACCCATCGTCGCGATGGTCCAGTCCGCGAGGTTCTTGCCGTAGGTCGTGATGTCCTCGGACACGAAGTCGACGTAGTCCTTCCCGGGGGTCCCGCCGGGCGAACCGACGAAGGGCACGATCTTCACGCCGGCCTCCGTCGCCTTCTGGATCGTGGGCAGGAGCGCCTCGCCACCGTCGACGAACGTGACGATGACGTCGACGCCCTGGGCCACGAGCGAGTTGATGTCGCTGATCGCCTTCTGGGTGTCGCCCTGTGCATCGGTGTAGAGGACCTTCGTGATGTTGGGGCACTTGGCCGCTTCTGTCTCGAAGATCGCGCGGGTGATCTTGCGCCAGGAGTTGCCGCCGAAGCCGTCGGCGAGCGCGACCGTGATGTCTTTGTCGCCGCAGAACTTCGAGATGTCCTGGATGTCCCCCTGGACTCCGACGGTGCCGGTGGTGACCTGGCTGGCGCTCGAGCCGGAAGACGGCTCGTCGCCGGATCCGGCCGACAGCGATCCGGTCGAACAGGCCGAAGTGAGCAGGAGTGCGCCGGCGGCGGCCAGGGCTGCCGCCGCGCGGAGCGCGGTGCTGTGTCGCATGTGCGTGCCAACTTTCTCGTCATTGAGAGCCGGCTGGAGGGTGGATCCCCCGCTGTGGATGCCGGCACGGATGTGGTGGTGTCCAGCAG
>NZ_CAKKMM010000088.1:0-12614 GCF_918698205.1 Microbacterium sp. Bi128
GTCTCGAGCCGCCGCAGTCGCGCACGATCGTCGAGGCCGCGCGACGCGGAGCGACCATCGCCCGCGCGGCGACCGAAGCCCCCGACGGCGAGGCGCGCGATCGGGTGTTCATCAGCCTGCGGGGCGTCGGGGTCTGGACGAGTGCCGAGACGCGCATCCGCGCCTTCGGCGATCCGGATGCCGTGAGCATCGGCGACTATCACCTCGCGCATCAGGTGGGGTACGCGCTGACCGGGCATCGCACCGACGACGACGGCATGCTCGAGCTCCTCGAACCCTTCGCGGGGCATCGTCAGCGGGTCATCCGGCTGATCTCCGCGGGGTCGCCCCTCGAGCCGCGCCGCGGGCCCCGCCTGCACCCCGAGGATCACCGCGATCGCTGACGCGGAGCGTCGGCGACGAAGAGGGCACCCGCGGGAGCGGCGGCGCGCCCTCTAGGCTGGGCGCATGACGCAATCCGGAACGGGCTGGCCTCGGGGACGCACCTACTGGATCATCGGCACCGTGGTGCTGATCGGCGCCGGAGTGCTGTTCGGTCTGGTGTTCCAGAACGTCGGACTCGGCATCCTGCTCGCCGCGATCGTCTCGATCGGCTGGCTGATCGCGTTCGAGTCCAGCCGCGGGCGCAACGTCGGGGTCAACGACCCCGACAACGGCGTCGAGCTCTGACACCCCGCCCGTCCGCGGCGAGCCGTCTCGCAGGTCATCGACGTTCGATGCCCGCGGCGAACGCGAGCACCCGCGCCGCGACGAACGGACCCGAGTAGGCCGCGGCCCCGGACGGCGGCGGCGGATCGATCGCGGTCGAGGCCGCTGCCTCCGCGAGCGCTCCCCGCACGAACGGAACCTCGGCGCCGGTCCCGGTGAGCACGTCGACGGCTCGCCCCGTGTACTCGGCGGCGACCGCGATGCGGCGCGCGGCCGCCTCCGCGGTGTCGACGTCGGACGGCGGGCGCACGGTCTGCGCCGCGGCGAGAGCGGGAGCGGCGCGCGTGTAGCCCGCGACGGCGATGCCGAGCGCCGCCCATCCCTCGTCGCCGGGGACGATCTCGGCCAGGGCGTCGCGTGCGTGCCCGAGGGCGACGGCACGGAGCGTCTCCGGGTCTGCGGCGGCCAGCTTCGCCGCCGCCACGGTGTCGGAGACGTCGTCCGCCTTCGCGCGCCCGGCAACGACGCGGGACGCGAACGCCTCCTCGGCGGCGATGCCCGCGCGGCGCAGCAGCGACGCCACCCCGTCGAGGTCGGCGCCGCCGGACAGCGTTGTCGTCCCGCGCTCGCGGGGCGATGCGTCGGTCGCGCGCGCGGTCTCGAGGGTGGATGCCGCCAGGAGCGCCGCCGCGGTGCCCGCGCGGGCCACGTCGGGCTTGTCGGCGGCGGTGAGGGAGGTCGTGGCGTAGTCCGCCAGGGCATAGGCCTCGGCCGTGGCCGTGGCGGCCCGGAGCACGGCATCGGCTTCGCCGACCGACGCGGGCTCGCGCGCCGACAGGTCGGTCAGGAGATCGCCCGCGGCGGCGAGTGTCTGCTCGGCCAGCGCCGTCGCGGCGTCTGTCGAGGTCGCGGGCACCGCGCCGAGCACTGCCGCGTCGGCGGCGGTCGTCGCCGCGGCGAGCGCCGCCACCGTGTCGCCCGCGGCGCGCAGGTCGTCCGCGCGTGCGAGGGCGGAGCGCGCCTGCGCGATGGCCGTGGGATCGACGGCGACGTCGAGGGCTTCGGAGGCGCGGGCGATCGTGGCATCCCGCGCGTCGCTCAGCGGCCCGTCGGATGCCGCCCCGTCCCCACCGGGATCGGGCGCCGTCGGCAGCGGTGACGGCGAGGCCGCCGGCGTCGGGAACGCTTCTGCGGGGAGGTCTTCCCCGGTCATCACGGCATACGCGCCGGCGATGTCGGCGACCTCGGAGACCGTCATGCCCCCCGTCGCGGCGAGCTGGTCGAGGTCGACGGTGCCGCCCTGAGCGTCGCGGACGATGCGTTGCCCCGCGGGCACGAGGATCGTGTCGACGCCTCCGGCCTCGATCGCGGCCGTGACCTGTTCGGCGAGCCCGGGCACCGGCCGGATCGCCCCGAACGGCGTGACCGCTCCGGACAGCGCCACCCCCGGCAGGATCTCGGTGCCGTAGTACAACGCGAGGACACCGACGGCGGTGACGGCGCCCGCGGCGGGAGTCGCGATGCGGGTGTCGAACCCGAACGTGTAGGCCGTGTCGGGACGGGCCCCGGTGAGCAGGGTCGCCGCGGTCACGGCGGTCCAGGTCGCCGACTGCGTCACGGGATCGACGCCGCTGACGTCGTTCTCGGTGATGTCGATGCTGAGCCCCGCCCCCTCGGCCGACGCGGCGGTGATGCGCTGGGTGGCGAGGACGCCCTTCGTGCCGCTGGCGTAGAGCACGGGCACGGTGATCTCGGTGCCGTCGAACCGGCCGTCCTTCTCGGTGCCGAAGCCCAGCGAGAACTGCAGGCCGCACCCCGAGAGCGCGAGCGCACAGACCAGTGCGACAGCCCCGGCGGCGATCCTTCTCACGAGGGCCGCTCCGAGACGAACAGCGCGCACGTGGTGTCGTAGTAGTCGCCGGTCTCGCCGGCGGGGAGCATGCCGATGCGCCGCGTGACGGCTTGCGACGCGGTGTTCTCGGGGTGAGTCACCGCGACGATCCGCCGGAGGCCGCTCTCGTGGGCGAGGGCGAGGACCGCCGCCGCAGCCTCGGACGCGACCCCGCTCCCCCAGGCATCCGGGTGGAAGTGCCAACCGATCTCGACATCTTCGGGACGCCCGCCGCCGACGCCTGCGGACCAGGGGATCGGCTTCAGCAGGACCGCACCGAGGCGCTCGCCCTCGGAGGTGGTCACGGCCCGCACTCCGAGCACACCGTCCGCGCGCGCGGTCCAGCGTGCGAGCAGCTCATCGACCTCGGCGGCATCCGTCATGACCCGCCCGTCGCCGATGTACCGGCGCACCTCGGCGCGCCGGTAGAGGTCGAACAGGAACGCCCGATCGTCGACGGCGTCCACCCACTCCCGCAGGACGAGCCGTTCGGTCGTCAGTCGCGTGCGGCGCATCGGGACGTGCGGGATGCCGTCCTCGGCGAACGGCTCCCCCGAGACGACGAAACCGAAGCGGCCGTACCAGTCGGCCAGGTGCGCTTGCGCGTCGAGGAGGGTGGGGATGCCGGGAGCCTCGCGGTCGAGCACCTCGAGGGCGGCGCGCATGAGGTCGGCCGCGAGTCCGCGCCCGCGCGCCGAGGAGAGCGTCGCCACTCGGCCGATGCGGGTGTTCTTCTCTTCGCGCAGCAGACGCAGGGTGGCCAGGACCGCGCCCGAGGGATCTTGGGCCCACATCAGTTCGGCGCCCGGCTCGATGTCGCGCCCGTCGATCTCGGGGTACGCGGCATCCTGCTCGACGACGAAGACGCTCACGCGCAGCCACAGCAGGCGGTAGAGGGTGAGCGGGGGGATCTCGGCGACGGGGGCCCGGTGCAGCGTGACGGCCATCCCTCGACGCTATCGCGCACCCCGGACGCTAGGGTGACGGCATGTCCTTCCAGGCGTACCTCGACGCGGTCGAGAAGAAGACCGGGCTCACCCCCCGGCAGCTGGTCGATCTCGCGCACGAGCGCGGGTTCGGACCCGACACGAAGGCCACCCCGATCCTGGAGTGGCTGAAGCAGGATTACGACTTGGGACGCGGCCACGGCATGGCGCTCGTGCACGTGATCACGAAGGGTCCGAAGATCGGCGACGCCCACGTCGGGAGCGGCGGGGCGCACAGCGACCCCACCGACACCCTGTGGCTCGACGGCGCGTCGACGAACCCGCATCGCTGAGCACGGACCGAGATGACCGACCTCTTCCCCCGCGAGGGCGCTTCCCGCCCGCTCGACTCCCCCACACCGTCCCTCGACCATGCGCAGGCGGTGTACGCCCGTGGTTGACGTGCTGGTGAGCGCCGCCGCGCTCGCTGACGCTCTGGCCTCCGGACGCTTCGCCGACGGCGGCCCCGTCCGGGTGCTGGACGTGCGCTGGCGCCTCGACCGCCCCGAGGGGCTGCCGGACTACCGCGCGGGGCACATCCCGGGCGCGCAGTACGTCGACCTCGATCACGAGCTGGCCGCCCACGGGGAGCCGACCGACGGACGGCATCCGCTCCCCTCGGTCGAGGCACTACAGAACGCGGCCCGCCGCTGGGGAATCGACGACGGCGACACGGTCGTCGTCTACGACGATCTGAAGAACCTCTCGAGCGCCCGCGCGTGGTGGCTCCTGCGATACGCCGGCGTCGCCGACGTGCGTCTGCTCGACGGGTCGCTGCGCGCGTGGACCGACGCCGGGTTCGACCTGGAGACGGGGGATGCCGCCCCCTCGGCGCCCGGATCGGTGGCGCTCGCGTACGGCGCACTGCCCGTGCTGTCGCTCGAGGACGTGGCGGACTTCGCCGACGCCGAGCTGCTGCTCGACGCGCGCGCGGCCGAGCGGTATCGCGGCGACGTCGAACCGATCGATCCGCGCGCGGGACACGTGCCCGGGGCCGTCAGCGCGCCGACGACCGAGAACGTCGGCTCCGACGGCCGGTTCGCGGACCCGGAGGCTCTGCGCGCCCGCTTCGTCGCGCTCGGCGCCCTCCCGGGGACCGAGGTCGGCGTGTACTGCGGCTCGGGGGTGACGGCGGCGCACGAAGCGGTCGCCCTGACACTCGCCGGCTTCACCCCGCGGGTGTTCCCCGGGTCGTGGAGCCAGTGGTCGAATCACCCCGAGCTGCCGGTGGCGACGGGTTCCGAACCCCGCTGACCTCCGGGAGCGTCAGCTCCAGAGGCGCTCGACGGGCACGGCGCGGCCGACGACGTTCTCGGCCGCGCGGTGTCCCGACAGCAGCGCGCCGGGAACGGTCGCCGGGTCGTCGCCCCACGTGGCCTCGCCGGCGAGGTGCAGCACTCCGCCGACGGGCTCGGCGAGCTCGTCGTGGTCGGGACCGACGGAACCGGGCTTCATGTAGCTGTACGACCCGCGCGAGAACGGGTCGTCCTGCCAGCGCGTGACGACGACGCTCTCGGGCTCGGGAACGTGCGCGCCGTACAGCCGGCGCAGCTGCGCGAGCGTCGAGGCCGCGATCTCCTCGTCGCTCCAGTGCCGCGTGGCGACCGCGGCGGGCCCGGCGGCGAACGTCAGCAGGGCGGCCTCGTCGTGGATGCGCCCCAGGTCGTACCAGGAGTGCCACCACTCCCCCTCGTCGCCGAACTGGCGGATGGCGTAGACCCCGGCATCCCAGAACTTCTCGGCGAAGCGCAGCACGACCTTCTCGAAGGCATTGGATGCCAGGACGCCCAGGACGCGCTGATGGGTGTCGGGCAGCGACGGGGTGATGGCGACGTCACCCGACTGGAGGACGCCGATGGGGAGCGTGACCACGGCCGTCGCCCCGTGGAAGGTGCCGCGATCGGTCGTCACGGTGACGCCGGTGGCGGACCACTCGATCGCGCCGACGACGTGTTCGAGCCGGACGTCCAGGCCGGTGGCGAGGTTCGTCGCCAGTTCGTCGTACCCTCGCGGGAAGACGACCTCGTCGCCGTTCACCGTGTCGTCGTCGAGCCCGTGAGCGCCGAGCACCGACATGTGCACGCCGTACTGCTCCTCGGCGCGGCGGCCGTTGTACTCGCGGACGCGCTGGGCGCGCGCGGCATCCCAATCGCGCCCGGAGAGAGCCTGCTCGACGACGTCGGCGTAGGTGGCATCCGGGGCGGAACGCGCGATGACCTCGACGAGGTCGGCGTTGAGCGCGCGCACGTCGTCGGCGAAGCTCCGCACCTCGTCGGGGCCGAGACGTTCGCCGGTCGGACCGAAGTACGCCAGGGGACGGCTGTCGGGCTGGTACCCGCCGACGGTGAACTCGGCCATGGGCATGCCGAAAGCGCGGGCGGCCGCCTCGACGGGACTGTCGTCGATGCCGTGGATCCAGGACGCACCCCGGTCGGTGACGTGGTGCCCGTCGCGCTGCGAGTGCACGCGTCCCCCGACGCGGTCACGGGCTTCCACGACGACGACGCGGCGCCCCTCTCGCGCGAGCAGACGGGCGGCCGACAGACCGGCGATGCCCGCTCCGACGACGACGGTGTCGAACTGGTCCTGCATGACGGCTCCCTCGGGTAGACGACCGTGTGACGAGAGTAGTCTCCGCGCTGCGGCGGCGGCATTAGGGTGAGCGCATGATCCCGTGGGCGAACCTGGCGGCATTCGTGCTGGCATCCGTGGTCATCATCGTGATCCCCGGTCCCAGCGTGCTGTTCGTGATCGGTCGGTCGATCGCCCTCGGTCGCCGCGCCGGTGTGCTGAGCGTCGTCGGCAACGCGCTCGGCACGATCCCCGCCGTCGTGGCCGTCGCCTTCGGGGTCGGAGCGATCGTCGCGTCGTCGGTGGTGGCGTTCACCGTGCTGAAGATCGCCGGCGCGGTCTACCTCGTGTGGTTGGGCATCCAGGCGATCCGCCATCGACGTGCGCACGCCGACATCGGCGCGGTCGGCGGCCGGTCGGCGTGGACCCTGTTGAGACAGGGCATCATCGTCGGCGCGACCAATCCCAAGACGATCGCCTTCTTCGTCGCGGTGCTGCCGCAGTTCGTGGCCCCGGGCGCGGGGCCCGTCTGGGCGCAGTTGCTCCTCCTCGGGCTCGTGTTCCAGGTGCTCGCGCTCGCGTGCGACAGTGCGTGGGCGCTGGCCGCGGGGACCGCGCGCGCCTGGTTCGCCCGGTCGCCGCGGCGGATGTCGACGCTCGCGGGGACGGGCGGCGTGATGATGATCGGCCTCGGCGGGACGCTGGCGCTGACGGGCGCGAAAGCGTAGTCCCGAGCCGCACGCACGCACCCCAACCGCGCCGCTCACGCAGGCGGCCGCGCCGCTCCGCTCACTCGCAGCCGACGCCGTCCCCATCGCGGTCGAGGCGCGAGCTGTAGCCCGGGTCGCCGCGGCGCACGGGCGCCGCGCCCGCGTTGCGGGCCTCCGTGCAGTTCGCGTAGGAGACGTTCTGGGGCGTCGATGCTTCCTGCGCCGGTGCCGACTGCACGGGCTCGGGCGGCGCGGGCACCTTGGTCTTGAGATCGGCGATCTCGGCCGCGCGCGCGTCGAGATCCGCCTTCGCCGTCACGGCGGCCGCTTCCAGAGCGGTCACTTGGGCGGTCGCTGTCGCGAGCTTCTGCTCCGCCGCAGTCGCGCGCGCCTGCGCCCCCTCGAGGTCTTCACGGGCGGTGTCGGCGGCATCCTCGGCGCTCTCCGACGCCGTCTCGGCCTCGCTGACGGCGACCTCCAGCGCACTCACCTGCGCCTTCAGCGCGTCGCGCTCGCCCACCGATCCGGCTCCGCCGCTGCCGGCACCGACCAACAGTCCGACCACGAGCGCCGATCCGGCCACGATGGCCCCCGTCCGTCGTCGCATCGACGCGGGAGGCTGAGCCTGTGCGTCATCGTTTCGCGCCTTCCCTCCGCGGCGCGGCGCGGTCGTCGTCGCGGTGTCGAGGGCCTCGGTCGCGGTCTGTTCTTCGTCGAACCACCGCGTCCCGTCCCACCACCGCGCCTCGCCGTTCGCGTGTGCCGCCGGATACCAGCCGGCCGCGGGCAGCTCGGAATTCCCCATGTGCTCTCCCCCAAGAACAGGACCCGGAAGGTCCCCCCTCGACGCGTCGGATCGCGCGTCTGCCGCACAGCATGGCACATCGCGCGGGCGTGCCGTGTCTGCGTCGCACTCGTCCCGTCCGCCGTGTTCGCTCCGATCTCGCGTGCCCCCCGCGCCCCGGGCTCCTACCGAAGGTCGGTCGGCCGGACACCGAACTGATGGACCACCTATGAATCACGAAAAGGTAACGGCATCCTCTTCCGTTCCGTTACCTCACCGTTATAGAGTCATCGCACGGTAGTTGTTTTGCTGTGGCAGCTACCGACATGTGATTGCAGGACACTCTGGTGCAGGGATAAGGGCCGGTCGACACTCCTCGACCGGCCCTTCGTCCGTCCGGCGTGTGCCGTGCACGCGCGAGGCACCGCCGAAGCGACAGGATGGGCACGTGAAGGACGACGACCTGACCGATCCCGACGGGCGCCTCGTACTCGTGCGCCACGGCGAAACCGAGTGGAGCCGCAGCGGGCGCCACACCGGGCTCACCGACATCCCGCTCACCGAGACCGGCGCCTACAAGGCCGAGCTCGCCGGGACGCTGCTGGCGACCCGGCACTACGACCTCGTCCTGACGAGCCCACTGCACCGGGCGGTCGAGACCGCCGCGCGCGCCGGCTACCCGCACGCGGAGCACGAGCCGCGCCTCGTCGAATGGGACTACGGCGCCTACGAGGGACTCACGACCCCCGAGATCACCGCACAGCTCGGCCGCCCGTGGACGATCTGGCAGTCCGGCGCTCCGGCGGGCGAGACGCCGGGCGAGAGCGTCGAGCAGGTGACCGCCCGCGCCGAGTCACTCCTGGACGACCTGCGCCCCCGCGTGCGCGCGGGTGAGCAGGTACTGGTCTTCTCGCACTCGCACTTCCTGCGCGCCCTCGCCGGAGTCTGGCTCGGACTGACCGCCGCGGGCGGACGCTACTTCGTCCTGGGCACCTCCGCGGTCAGCGAGCTCGGCTTCGAGCACGGCGCCGAAGTGATCACGCAGTGGAACCACGTGCGCGGGCGCTGAGCCGAACCTCGAATCATCACGAAAAGATCACGACGACCTCTTCCCTTCCGTTATCTCACCGTTATAGAGTGCTCGCACGGTAGTTGTTTGCTGTGGCAGCTACCGACATGTGATTGCAGGACACTCTGGTGCAGAGGGCCGGTCGGATGCCGCTTCGACCGGCCCTTCCTGTCTTCACCCGAGCGCTCGACGCGCCCCGCTAGTTGCTTCTCGTGCGACGGCGGCGCAGGATCATGAGCCCGCCGCCGAGCGCGATGAGCACCGCCGCAGCCGCGGCCCACAGCCCGAGCCCCTCGGCATCCGTTCCGGTGACGGCGAGCGCCCCATGTTCCGCGCCCCGTGACGGTTCGGCATCCGCGCCCGACGGGGCAGGAGTCCCCGGATCCGAACCGATCGGCTCCTCGCCGCCGGGCGCCGTCGTGCCCGGCTCCGCGGGGTCGACCGCGGCTGCCCGGACGGTGAACAACGCCACGCGCGAGCGGTCGACGGCACCGTAGGGGTCGCTCGACCGGACGTACCAGCCGTACTCGCCCTTCTCGGTCAGGGGCCAGGATGCCGACAGGATCGTGCCGCTGGCGACATCGGCGAAGGACGCGATCTCGGTGATCCCGAGCACTTCGACCGAGAATGCATCCGTGCCGAGCACGCGCTCGTGCGGCTCGATGCCCAGTTGGTCGTACGTCAGCTCGAACTCCTGCTGCGCGTACGGGTCGTCCGCGGGACCGAGCAGGCTCGGCTCGTCGGAGTTGTAGCGATCGAGCGATGGCGAGTAGGTGCGCACCATCATGCGTTCGCCCTCGTTGTCGAAGTGCAGCAGACGGAGGTACCCGAGACCGCCCTCGGGCAGGCCCTGGTAGTCGAAGAGCATCGAGTACACCGTCCGGTCGTCGACGCCGTCGCCGTCGTCGTCGAACGCGTCGGTCCGAAGGAACGCGTCGTGGTAGTGACCGGACATGACCATGCGCACGTTGGGATTCGGTGCGACGACCTCGTCGAGGACGCGCTGCGGGATGGCCCCCAGACCCCCGGTGGTGAGGATGAACTCGTGCTGCGCCACGATCGCGACCCGGTCGGGGTAGCGCTTCAGCACCTCGTTCATCCACGCGATCGATGCATCGTCGGGGAGCCATCCGGTGTACAGCATCAGGAAGTCGATGCCCCCGGCCGAGACGAGGTCGTAGTGACCGCGGTTGTTCTCGTAGCTTCCGCCGAACCAGGGGTTGCCCGCGAAGCGGTCCTCACCGAAGTACGTGCCGTAGTTCGTGTAGTCGCCGACGTCATGACCGACGTCGTGATTCCCCGCCAGCACGCCGTAGGGCAGCCCCGCGGCATCCAGCCGGTCGTACTGCACGTCGGCGCGCTCCCACTGCGGGAGGACGTCGTAGTCGTCGACGATGTCGCCGGTATGGAAGACGTACTGCAGGTTGAGGTCGTCCCGACGGTCCAGGAAGTAGGAGTGGATGGCCTCCTGGTGCTTGTAGGGCTCGCCCGCCATCTCGTTCTCGTTGTAGTACTGGGTGTCCGACTCCCACCCGAGAGTGAAGTCGTAGTCCGAACGGGGAACGTCGGCGGCGTTGTGCGGGGTGACGACGCTGTCGCGCGTGCTGCGGTCGGGAGCCGCGAAGCCCTCCGAGTGCTGCACGAGCAGACGCACGGCACCGTCGACCGCGTAGTCGTCGACGGAGACGACGCCGTCCAGTTCGAACGCGTCATCGTCGGCAGCCGCCACATGGCGGTCCACCTCGTCCCACCCCGAACCGTCCGGTCGCTGAGCCGACAGGATCACCGTGGCACCGGCGTTCGCCCGTCCCGACCACGTCGCCCGCACGTCTGCGCCCGCGTCCGCGGCCTCCACCGCCACCTCGAAGAGCTGGTAGGGGAACGCCTCGGCGCTCGTGACGTCGTCCGAGAGTCCGTCGACGTCGGCCAGTGTCTCGACCTGCGCACGGGACAGCGTCTGCGGCGCGGCGCGGTCCACGGACGCGGCATCCGCGACGGTGCCCGACTGCACCGAGACGTCGCCGTCCGCGAGATCGACCCGACGTCCCTCGAGGAACGCGACGTCCAGGGGATCGCCCTGCGGATCTTCGACTTTCGCCTGCAGCGTCACGTCGCCGGCGGAGACCTCGGCGCCTTCGGCGGGGGCGAGGAGCCCGGCGGCGGGCTGCTCGGCGTACGTCTCGAACGTGGCCTTCCAGGTCGTCGCGTTGCCGACGACGTCGGTGGCGTCGATCTCCAGCACGTGGTCGCCCGCCTCGAGGGCCACCGACGAGGTCTGGTAGGGCAGGGCGATCTCCGCGCCGTCCAGGCGCGCGGTGACGGCGGCCACCCCCGACCCGGCGTCGACGACCTCGGCGTCGATGTCGATCGTGCCGCGGTACGCCGTTCCGTCCTCGACGCGCGAGGTGACGACCGGCGCGGTGTTGTCGACGCGGGCCGTGCGCGAGACCGTCTCGTCACCGTCGGTGGCGGCGATCACGACGCCGCCATCGGCGTGTGCGGACGTGTCCCACGTGTGGGAGACGGCGGTGTACGCGTCTTCGGGGACGGAGAAGCGGGCGTCGAAGAAGTCGAGCTTACCCGTGCTGTCGCCCATCCGGAGGGCTGCGGCGGGGTCGTCGTATCCGGCCGGGGTGAGCGTGCGACCGTCCGGCAGGATGAGACGCAGACCGCGGATCTCGAAGTCGTCGTTGTTCTCGTCGGGGTCGATCTCGGGGGCCTTCTTCGTGCCCGCCCAGACGCTGGCCGTCAGAGCCTCGCCACGCCGGAGGTAGTCGAGCGGGACGGGCGTAGCGATGGTCTCCCACCCTTCGGTGCCCGTGTCGAAGATCGTGAGCACGTCGTCGCCGATGCGCACACCGTTCTTGAAGTAGTAGTTGACGTTTGTCGCTTCGAAGACGAACACGGGACGCGATTCGAGACTCGGCGCGGTCTGGACGCGCTCCCCGTCGATCGAGAGCGACAGCGGGCTCGGGTACGAGTCACCGGATGCCACGACCTCGATCGCGCCGCGGACGAACTGACCGTCCTCGACGTTGAGGCGCACCGGGTCGTCGGAGGTTCCGGCGACGGCGACGCGGCGCTCGTCCGTGGTGACAGAGTTCGTGCCGTCGGTGGCGGTGACCGTGTAGGCGTACCAGCGCTTGCCGGTGAGGTCGACGGCCTTCACCGTGTGCCGGAACACGCCGTCACCGGCGTCGGTGAGGCTGATCTGCAAGGGCTGCTCATCGACGTCGTTACGAAGCTCGAGCGTGGCGGTGCGGACGTCGACGTCGTCGGCGAGGGCGAGGTCGATCACGAAATCGCTGCCGGGCACGATCTCCGCGGCCGTTCGGTCGGTCACCGTGGGTGCCGTCGTGTCGACGGGCGTGACGACCGACGTCGCGGCGATCTGCGCGTCCTGCACCGCGCCGGGGCTGGCGGGCACGATGTCGAGGATGCGCTGGGCCGCGGCATCCGCGGTCGCGGTGAAGCGGATGCCTTTGTCTGCCTGCGTGTCGTCGCGACCGTCCAGGTTGTAGAAGGCGGTGCTCACCGGGTGGCCGGTGTTGGTCGACACCTGGACCCCGCGCGGGCTGCCGTTGGCCATGCCGGCGGAGGAGATCTCCACCAGCGTCTGCCCCGCGACCAGCGAGGTTGCGAACTGACGGTTGAAGTCGTCGGCGGTGAGGGCGTCGTTGGCGCCGTTCTTGATCCAGAACACCAGCGCGCTGCGACCCGGGATCACGACGTCCGCGGGCACGGCCGGCCAGCGGCTGACGGTGCCCTCCACGGGGTAGAGGTAGTCGATGGCGTAGTCGGAGAAGTCGATGGGCGCATCGGTGGCGTTGAACACCTCGATGAACTCGTACCCGTCCGAACCGCCGACGTTGGTCGAGTCGGGCAGAAGCTCGGTGACCTGGAGCGGTGCGCCCGGGAGCGGCGACCCGCCCGGCACGGCCGCGGTGGGCGTGGG
>NZ_CAKKMM010000089.1:0-12602 GCF_918698205.1 Microbacterium sp. Bi128
GCATTGGACGGCGTGACCCATCGTCCCGGCAGGAAGGCGGGTGGCCTGGTCGTCCTGGTCGACGGCGAGTTGACGCTGTACCTCGAGCGCGGGGGACGCAGCGCCCTGGCGTTCACCGACGACGAGGCACGGCTGCGGGCTGCGGCCCGTGACCTGGCCGACACCTCGCGGCGGCGCCGCCTCGACACCCTCACCGTCGAGCAGGTCAACGGGGAGTTCGTCTACGGCACCGCGGTGGGCAGGGCCCTGCGCGAGGCCGGTTTCGTCGAGTCGCCGCGTGGACTCACCCTGCGCCGCCTCACCGCGGGCGACACCCTGCGCGAGGCCGCCCGTGCCTGAGGGCGACACCGTCCATCGCGCGGCGGCGAAGCTGTCGGCCGCCCTCGCCGGCCGCACCGTCACGCGATTCGACATCCGCGTCCCGGGCAGCGCGACCGCCGATCTGCGCGGCGAAACCGTCCACGAGGTCGTCGCGCGAGGCAAGCACCTGCTCGAACGCATCGGCGCCTACACGCTGCACTCGCACCTCAAGATGGAGGGGCGGTGGGACGTCTACCGCCCCGGCGAGCGCTGGCGGCGCCCCGCGTTCAAGGCCCGGGCGATCGTCGGGGTGAGCGGAGCCGACACCGTCGGCTTCGATCTGGCGATGGTCGAGGTGCTCCCCACGGCCGACGAGGACCGAGTGGTCGGCCACCTCGGTCCCGATCTGCTCGGCCCCGACTGGAACGAGGCCGAAGCGGTACGACGTGTCGCCGCCGACACTCGGCCCGCGCACGTGGCGCTGCTCGACCAGCGCCACGTCGCCGGTTTCGGCAACGTGTACGCCAACGAACTCCTCTTCGTCCGCGGTATCGCCCCAACCACGCCCGCCACCGAGATCGATGCGCAAGCCACGATCGCGCTCGGTCGACGCATGATCCAGGCCAACCTTTCCCGCCCCGAACGCACGTTCACCGGAGACAGCCGCCCCGGTCGCCGCATGTGGGTCTATGGCCGCGAAGGGGCACCGTGTCGACGGTGCGGCACCCCGATCCGGGCGACGATGCTCGGGGCTTCGGCCACGAGCGAGCGCAACGTGTTCTGGTGCCCCACCTGCCAGCCGGAATGAGAGTGAATTCGGAGCCGATGTCAACCCGCCGTTCCCGGATGACCGGGCGTGCGACAACGGTGGAAGGCAAACCGGCGCAGCGGAAAATACCGTGGTCCGGCGGGAATCCGTTGGGGCCTCCGCGCCGAACAACCATGCACGGGAATGAGAGTGAACCCGCATCGGTTGTCACACAAGTCGGCCGACCCGAAGGCCGATCGGAGGGGATCGTGGGAAAGAACTACATCGACATCGAGAACGACCACGGCGAGACGCTGCGTTACCGCAAGCACGTCAACGGTCGTGGACTCGTCGCGCACGGCGCGAAGGTCCACCCGTCGGCACTGGTGGAGAACGGCGCGTACGTCGAACCCGGAGTGCAGATCGCGGCCGGTGTCCGTGTCGGTCGAGGGGCCTGGATCGAGTCGGACGCTGTGATCGGGCCCGAAGCGCACATCGAGCCGCACGCGCACATCTGCGCGGGTGCCGTCATCGGCGCCGGGGCTCACATCGGTGTCCGCACTCAGGTGGGATCCAACGCCCGTATCGCCGTGGGTTCGCTCATCGGCGACGACGAGGTCATCAACGACGGCGAAGCCGTCGCGACCGATCGCCGAGGTCTTCGTCTGGCCGCCTGAGGCTCACGCCCCGAGGCATCCATACCCGCACGTCTCTTCGGAGCGTGCGGGTCTTTCTTTGCCGTCGACCTGCGCGAATCCCGCCGCAGTGCTCGACATCGAGAAGAATCACCGTGGATTTCGCTCGACATCGAACAATCCGGATGTCTCGGATTCGCTCGATATCGAAGTTCTTCCGTGGGGGAATCTCGACGTCGAAGTACTCGGCCGGGTCACGCCAAGATCGCGAGAACGAATCCGATGAGCGGCAGAGTCCCCTGAGTGGCCGCCGGGCGCACGTACTTCCGGCCCGAGGTCGTGAGCACGAGTGCGGCACCCAGCATCGAGCCGAGCGAGAACAGCAGGAGAGTGCGCCCGGCCACGTCGCCGACGCCGTTCACGGCCCACAGCACGACGCCGATGCCGGCGCCGATCGCGAGGAACAGGTTGTAGAAGCCCTGGTTGTACGCCATCGGCTTGGTGATGTCGGCCGCTTCCTGCGAGGCGACCCCGAACCGCCGCCACACGTTCGGGTGCGACCAGCGCACGCTTTCGAGCACGAAGATGTAGACGTGCAGCAGGGCGGCGAGCCCCGCGAAGACGAGCGCCAGGATGCCGATCATGCCTTCACGTTAGCCTGGAGCCATGGCAGGCAGCAGCGGGAACCGCGGGGGCGCGCCGCGCAAGTCCCGGCGCGGGGCCGCTGCGACACCGCAACGCCGCCCCACGCCGAAGAAGGCGACGAAGCCGGCCCCGCGCGCCCGCGCCGAAGAACCGCGCACGTTCACGCTCGGAGTGGTCCCCGGTGCGACACCGGGCAAATGGATCGGTGTGTGGCGCGAACGGATGCCGCACGTCGCACTCGAGTTGCAGGCGATCACCGTCGCCGGCCAGCGCGAAGCTCTCGAGGACGTCCACGCCGGGCTCGTGCGTCTCCCCGTCGACGACCCCGACGACCTGCACGTCATCCCCCTCTACGACGAGCTCCCCGTCGTCGTGATGTCGACGGAGTCCGCCCTGACCGCCGCCGACGACGAGATCTCGGCCGCGGACCTCGCGGGCGAGGTCGTCATCGTCCCCGCCGACGACGTGCTCGCAGCGCAGATCCCGGATGCCGTCTCCCCGACGTTCGCGCCCCCGGTCGACACCGCCGAGGCGATCGCGACGGTCGCCGCCGGCGTCGGTGTGGTGATCGTCCCGATGTCGCTCGCCCGGGCGAATCAGCGCCGCGACGTGGAGTACCGGGTGCTCGCCGACGGCCCCGTCTCCACGGTTGCGCTCGCCTGGCGACGGGAGGCGACGACGGAGGACGTCGAGACCTTCATCGGCGTCGTGCGCGGTCGCACGGCACGTTCGTCCCGCTGACGCCGGACCAGACGACTCAGCGGCACACCGCTCAGCGTCCGCTCGTGCGCCGCACTTCGTCGACCGTCGCGCCGCGGACGAGACCACGGGCCCGCGCGCCGCGCAGCACCGCCTCGGCGTCGACCGTGGCACCCTCGGTCGTCGCGTGCAGGTCGACGCGCACCGGCGTGGGGAGACGCTTGCGCTCCCGGTCGCGCCGCGCCGCGGCCGCCGTCTCGGCCTCGTCGACCTCGTCACCGGCGAGCGTGCGGACGCTCAGCCCGCAGTCGAGCTCGGCGGCGGCGGCGCGGAGGAGGGCGACGACGTCGGCGAGATTCTCGACGTCGGTGACGAGCAGTGTCGAGGTGGTCATGCCCCCATTGTCTCGAAAGGTCACACGGGAAGGGGCCGCCGGGGCGACCCGCATAGAATCCCTGGGTGACCGGTCGCCTCCTCTACGTCTGCGCGCGCCCGCAGCGCGAAGCGGCGACCGCGGAGTGGGCGTCGTTCCGCGACGGACTCGGGGTCGACGACGCCGACCTGGTCCATCACGACCTCGTGCGCCATCCGCTGCCGGCCGATCTCGATCGCTACGCCGGTGTCGTGGTGGGCGGAAGCCCGTTCAACGTCACCGATGCGGACAAGACGGACGCGCAGCTCCGCCTCGAGCACGACCTCGAGGTCCTGGCATCCACCGCGCTCGAGGGCCGGACGCGCGCGATGTTCACGTGCTTCGGCATCGGTGTCGTCACGCGTCTGCTCGGCGGTGTCGTGACCCTGGAGCACCCCGAGGGCACGGGCCCCGCCGAGATCGCGCTCACCGACGAGGGCGCCCGCGACGAGCTCTTCGGCGTCCTGGATCCGACGTTCGAAGCGCTCACCGCCCACAAAGAGGGGACGGCCCAGGTTCCGCCGGGGGCGACGCTGCTGGCGCGCAACGCGGCGTGCCCGGTGCAGGCCTACCGCGCGGGGATCGCGCTGTGGGCGACCCAGTTCCACCCCGAGCCCACCGCCGACGCGTTCGTGGCCCGCATGGCCGTCTACCGCGCGGCGGGGTACTTCGACGCCGACGCCTTCGACGAGGTCGCCGCCCACGTCCGCACGGTGTCGGTGGAGCAGCCCACGCTGCTGCTGCGCACGTTCGCCGCCCACGCCCTGGCCGCCTGAGAGCCCCGCTTTCGCGGCACGTCACGCCGACCCGGGATGCTACCGGCGAAGCGCCCTGACATGTCGGGCCGTGTCAAGCCTGCCGAGGTGAATTGGCTAGCTTATCTAGTGTTCTACTCATGCACGCACGAGACCACGCAACCACGGCCGCGCGGGGGTCGGACCTCGCTCGGCAGATCGTCCTCCTGTCGGCGGTGTCCTTCATGCTCATCGCCGCCGTCATCGGCGCGGGCGCTTTCGGCAACACCGCCGTCGAGGACCAGCAGGGCGGAGCGCTCGACACGGACGGGTCGTACCTCGCCCCCGCAGGGCCCGCGTTCTCGATCTGGTCGGTCATCTACCTCGGCCTCATCGCCTACGCCGTCTGGCAGGCCCTCCCCCGCCAGCGCGCCTCGGAACGTCAGCGCAGGATGGGGTGGCCCATCGCCGTGACGATGGTCCTCAACGGCCTCTGGCTCGTCGCCGCCCGCTTCGGCACCCTGTTCCTCACGGTCGTCGTGATCGTGCTCCTGCTCATCGCGCTCGGCTGGGCGTTCCGCACCGCGGTGCTCACCCGCGATCCGCGGGGCGGTGCGGTGGACTCGGTGCTCATCGACGGCGTCACCGGGCTCCACCTCGGCTGGGTGACGCTGGCGACCGTGGCCAACACGGCGGCGTGGCTGACGACCGTCGTCCCGCCGGCGTGGGAGAACGCGGCGAGCGCGATCGGCGTGGCCGTCCTCGTCGTGGTCGCCCTGATCGGCCTCGCGATCGCGTGGCGCAGCGACTGGCGCGTCGCTCCGGCCCTCGCCCTGGCCTGGGGTCTGTCCTGGCTCGCGGTGGAGCGACTGACGGGCTCGCCGACGAGCACGCCCATCGCGATCGTGGCGATCGTCGTCGCCCTTCTCGTCCTGCTGCCGCCCGCAGCCATCTCGGGACTGCGTCTCATCCGCCCCAGCGTCGACTGAACGGGCGGCGGAATACCGCCGCGAGCACAGCACCGGAACGCACGAACGCCCCGCCGACGACCCGAGGTCGCGACGGGGCGTTCGTGCATCGATCAGAGCGGAGGTGCCGCGATCGCGCTGCCGCCGGCGGGAACGCGCAGCCGATCGCCGTCGAGCACCGCGCCCTCGACGGTGGCCAGGAGGATCCCCGCACCGGATGCCACGGGCACCGCGGCCTCGGCATCCGACAGGTTGACGATCACGACGAGCGCACCGCGACGGAGCTCGTACACGCGGCCCCCCTCGGCCTCGACAGCCCGCGCCGACAGACCGTGACGTGACGGGTCGGTGAACTCGGGGCGCGCGCGCCGGAGCTTCGCGAGCTCCCGGTACAGCGCCAGCAGTTCGGCGTGACCGTCACGGCCCGGCTCGGCCCAGTCGAGCTTCGACCGCCGGAAGGTCTCGGGATCCTGCGGGTCGGGGACGACCGACTCGTCCCAGCCCATCTTCTCGAACTCGGCCACACGGCCCTTCGCCGTCGCTTCGCCGAGCTCGGGCTCAGGGTGCGAGGTGAAGAACTGCCACGGGGTCGTGGCGCCCCACTCCTCGCCCATGAACAGCATCGGAGTCCCCGGTGCCGTGAGCGTGAGCACGGCGGCCGCGGCGAGCCGGTCGAACGACAGCGTCTGCGAGAGCCGGTCGCCCGCGGCGCGGTTGCCGATCTGGTCGTGGTCCTGCGCAAAGGTCACCAGGCGCCAGTTCGGCACCGCGTCAGGGATCGGGTGCCCGTGCTTCTCGCCGCGGAACGACGAGTAGGTGCCGTCGTGGAAGAACCCGCCCTCGGACACCTTGCGGAAGGCGTCGATGTCGGCGAAGTCCTCGTAGTACCCGATGGTCTCGCCGCTCAACGCCACGTGCGCCGTGTGGTGCCAGTCATCCGACCACTGCGCCGTGAGCCCGTACCCGCCCGCCTCGCGCGGCAGGATCAGCTTCGGATCGTTCATGTCGGACTCGGCGATCGTCGTGAGCGGGATGCCGCGGTGCGCCGACAGCGCGTCTGTACCCTCGGCGATCTCTTGCAGCACGTGCACCGGGCGATGGTCGAGCAGGGCGTGCACGGCATCCAACCGGAGCCCGTCGACGTGGTAGTCGCGCATCCACATCAGCGCGTTCTCGACGATGAAGGCGCGCACGGCATCCTCGTCGAGGTTCACCGAATCGCCCCACGTGTTGCGGCTGCCCTCGCGCAGAAACGGGCCGAACTCGGGCAGGTAGTTGCCCGACGGCCCGAGGTGGTTGTAGACGACGTCCTGCACGACCGCGAGTCCCGCGGCGTGCGCGGCATCGACGAACCGCTGGTACGCGGCGGGCCCACCGTAGGCCTCGTGCACGGTGTACCAGAGCACCCCGTCGTACCCCCAGTTCCACGTGCCGTTGAAGCCGTTGACCGGCAGCAGTTCGACGTGGGTGACCCCGAGGTCGACGAGATGGTCGAGGCGTCCGATCGCGGCATCCAGAGTGCCCTCGGGCGTGAAGGTGCCCAGGTGCAGTTCGTAGATGAGGCCGCCGGCGAGCTGTCGGCCGGTCCAGGCGGCGTCGGTCCACGCGTGGGCGTCGGAGTCGAACCACGCAGAGGCCTCGTGCACGCCGCC
Source organism: Microbacterium sp. Bi128 (assembly GCF_918698205.1). Taxonomy (NCBI): domain Bacteria; kingdom Bacillati; phylum Actinomycetota; class Actinomycetes; order Micrococcales; family Microbacteriaceae; genus Microbacterium; species Microbacterium sp. Bi128. The sequence continues at coordinate 6,794 of NZ_CAKKMM010000089.1, forward strand.
CGGCTGGCGACGCGACCGCGGGTCGGGGCGCAGGTCGTCGCCGTCACCGAGCACGAAGCCGTAGCGCTCGCCGTCGGCGAGCCGCACGTCGGCGGTCCACCATCCGCCGCCCGCCGCCGACATCTCGACGTCCTCGACGTCCTCGACGTCCTCGACGTCCTCGACGTCCTCGACGATGCTCTCGCCGCTCTCGTCCAACCGCCGCAGCCGCACCCGGTCGGCCTTGGGCGCCCACACCTCGATGCTCATGGCATCCTCCTCCTCTGCCTCACGCGTGAGGGGTCAACTTCTGTCGCTTACGGGGCTGCGAGGCGACAGAAAGTGACCCCTCGCGCGCCCGGGAATCAGGAGCAGGCCGGTTCGTCGACCAGCAGCGCCACGGGCAGGTCTTGCAGCAGCTCCGACAGCAGCACCGGGCCGCCGGGGTACCGGCGACCGGTCAGCACGTCGACCGCGGGCACGTCCGGGCGCAGCAGCACCGTGTCGCGCCAGCCGCCCGCCGCCCGCAGGCCGTGCGGCAGCCGTGTCGCCACCGCCGAGACACCGCCCCGGTCGAAGGCGACGACATGACCGGATGCCGCGCCCGCGGCCTCGAGCGGACGGTACAGCGAGAAGTACTCGGGGCAGTCGCGCCGCACGCGCAGCGCGCGGGAGGTGACGAGCAGCTTCGCCGCGCCCGTGGCATCCACCGCCGGCACCGACGCCCCCTCGGCGTCGATCTCGGCGAGCAGGCGCGCCCGCTCGGCGAAGTCGACGGGACGACGGTTGTCGGGGTCGACGAGCGACTGCTCCCACAGCTCCGAGCCCTGGTAGACGTCGGGGACACCGGGACCGGCGATCTGCAGCAGCTTCGCCGCGAGGCCGTTCGACCATCCGTCGGCCGCGATCTCGTCGACGAAGGCGCGCACGCGCTCCGCGGCGGGACCGGTGGCGGCGTCCACGAGGGCGTGCATGCGCTGCTCGAACGCCTCGTCCTGCTCCCACCACCCGGTGACCTCGGACGCTTCGCGCGCGGCCTTCTCGGCGTAGGCGTGCAGGCGCTCGCGGTAGTCCGCGAGGCCCGCGGGAGTGGAGGCCGACGCCGGCCACGCGCCCACGATCGCCTGCCACAGCAGTGCGTCGAACGGGCCGTGCCCGGTCGAGGCGATGCCCCGGAACTCGTCCAGCACCTCGGCCCAGCGCTCAGGGATCTCGGCGAGCACCGCGATACGCGCGCGGGTGTCCTCGCCGCGCTTGGTGTCGTGGGTCGACAGCGTCGTCATGGCCGTGGGCCACGAGGCCTGACGGCCCGCCTGCGCGGCGTGGAAGCCGTGCACGTCGAGCGCGAACTGCGCCGGGTCGCCGCCGACCTCGGTGAGCGAGCCCAGGCGCGTGAAGCGATAGAACGCGGTGTCCTCGACGCCCTTGGCCATCACCGGGCCCGTGGTCTGCTGGAAGCGCCACGCGATCTCGAGCGAGGTGTCGGTCAGCGCGGGAACGAGCGCCTCGATCACGTCGCCCAGTTCGGGGCGGCGGGTCTCGGCTTCACCGACCGCGGCATCGAGGTGGTCGCGACCGGCGGGGAGGTACGAGCGGTACACCGGGAAGCACGCGAGGATCTCGGCCAGAGCGTCCTGCAGAGCCTCGGCGCCGAACTCCGCGCGGATGCCTTCGGGGAGCCCCCGCACGATGCGCCGGATCTCGGAGACCTGGATCGTGTCGGCGATGCGGCGCTTGGTGTCGTGGATGAGGTCGTGCCAGCCGGTCAGCGGCTCGAGCCCGGTGTCGGCCCGCAGCCGCGCGTCGAGCGCGTCGAGCGCCGCCTCGCCGGCCGGGTCGGTGAGCGCGCGGTCGACCTCGGCGAGAGCGTCGTACCCGGTCGTCCCGGCGGTCTTCCACCACGACGGGAGGGCTTCACCGTGCTCGAGGATCTTCTCCACGAGCACGTACCCTGCCTCGGGGCCGCCGGCCTCGGCGAGCGCTGCGCCGAGCCGATCGAGGTAGCCGCCCGGGTCGACGAGACCGTCGGGGTGGTCCACCCGCAACCCGTCGGCCAGCCCCTCGCGCACCCAGCGCAGGATCTCGGCGTGCGTGGCCGCGAAGACCTCGGGACGCTCGACCCGCACGCCCGCGAGCGTGGTGACGGCGAAGAAGCGGCGGTAGTTCAGGTCGGCGGCCTCGTCCTGCCAGAAGCGCAGTTCGAAGTTCTGCGCCGCCAGCAGAGCGGTGATCGCGTCGCGCGAACCCGCGGCCGCGGCATCCGTCCCGGTCCCCGGCGCCACGGGGAACACGTGATCGAAGTACCGGATGAGGCCGTCGGGAGCGTCGGAGGCGGGCGTCGGGTCGTACGAGATCTCGCCGATCACGTCGACGAGGTCAGCACCGAGCACCGGCACGCGCACGCGCCCGCTCCCGAACTCCCAGTCGATGTCGAACGCCTCCGCATGCGCCGAAGCGCGCCCCTGCCGCAGGACGTCCCACCACCACGCGTTCGCGCGCGGGTCGGAGACGCCCATGTGGTTGGGCACGATGTCGATCAGGATGCCGAGACCCTCGGCGCGGGCCTTCGCCGCGAACCGCTCCAAGCCCGCGGTGCCGCCACGGGCGGGATCCACGCGCGTGACGTCGACCACGTCGTAACCGTGGTCGGAGCCCGGCGTCGCCTCCAACAGCGGCGAGAGGTACGCCCACGACACCCCGAGGTCACGGAGATAGCCCGTGACCTCGGCGGCGGCGTCGAGGGGGAAGGATTCGCGGATCTGCAGGCGGTAGGTCGAGAGCGGATGCCGCATCGAGGTCAGAGCTCCGGCTTGGGTGCCTGCCCGGGCAGGTCATCGGTGGCGGTGATGGCGATCTGCGCGGTGAGCGAGGCGGCCACGGAGTGGTCGATCTCGGGCTCCGGCATGTAGTGCTCGCCCAGCACCATGAGCGACTTCGGCTCCAGCGTGAGGGCTTCACCGGGCGCGATGGGCTCGGTGTTCGCACGCTCCCCCGCGGTGTCGACGTACGCGTCCCACTTCGGGGCGTAGGCGATGTCCGGCATGCGGAAGTCGACCGTCTCGTCGCCGGCGTTGAACAGCACGAGGAAGTGGTCGTCGCTGATCGACTCGCCGCGACGGTCGCGCTCGCGGATGCCCTGGCCGTTGAGGAAAACCCCGACCGCGCGTCCGAAGCCGGAGTCCCAGTCCTCGGGCTGCATGAGCGTGCCGTCCGGACGCAACCACACCACGTCGGGGAGCGGCGCGCCCTCCTCCATCTTCACGGGGCGGCCGTCGAAGAAGCGGCTGCGGCGGAAGGTGGGGTGCTCCTTGCGGAGCCGGGCGAGGGCCGCGGTGAACTCCACGAGCGGGTGATCGATGCTCGACCAGTCCACCCACGTGATCTCGTTGTCCTGGGCGTAGCCGTTGTTGTTCCCGCCCTGCGTGCGGCCGAGTTCGTCACCGTGCAGCAGCATGGGGACACCCTGGCTGAGGAGCAGCGTCGCGATGAAGTTGCGCTGCTGCTGGGCCCGGCGCGTGCGGATCTCGGGGTCGTCCGTCGGCCCCTCCACACCCAGGTTGTTCGAGCGGTTGTGGGATTCGCCGTCGTTGTTGTCCTCGCCGTTGGCGTCGTTGTGCTTCTCGTTGTACGACACGAGGTCGCGCAGCGTGAAGCCGTCGTGGGCGGTGACGAAGTTGATGGATGCCACGGGCCGACGCCCCGAGTGCTCGTACAGGTCGGCGGAGCCCGTGAGCCGCGAGGCGAACTCGCCCAGGGCCTGCGGCTCGCCGCGCCAGAAGTCGCGCACGGTGTCGCGGTACTTGCCGTTCCACTCCGTCCACTGCGGCGGGAAGTTGCCCACCTGGTAGCCCCCGGGACCGACGTCCCACGGCTCGGCGATGAGCTTGACCTGCGAAACTACCGGGTCCTGCTGGACGAGCTCGAAGAATGCGGCGAGGCGATCGACCTCGTAGAACTCGCGCGCGAGGGTCGAGGCGAGGTCGAACCGGAATCCGTCGACGTGCATCTCGAGGACCCAGTAGCGCAGCGAGTCCATGATCAGCTGCAGCGTGTGCGGGTTGCCGACGTTGAGGCTGTTTCCGGTGCCCGTGTAGTCGGTGTAGTACCGCTTGTCATCGTCTTCGAGGCGGTAGTACGCCTCGTTGTCGATGCCGCGCATCGAGAGCGTGGGGCCCATGTGGTTGCCCTCGGCGGTGTGGTTGTAGACCACGTCGAGGATGACCTCGATGCCCGCGGCGTGGAGGGCCTTGACCATGGCCTTGAACTCCTGCACCTGCTGACCGTGGTCACCGGTCGAGGAGTAGGTGTTCTGCGGGGCCAGGAACGCGATGGTGTTGTATCCCCAGTAGTTCGACAGCCCCTTCTCTTCGAGAGTGGAGTCGTTGACGAACTGGTGCACCGGCATGAGCTCGATCGCGGTGACGCCGAGCTTGCGCAGGTGGTCGATGACCGCGGGGTGGGCGATACCGGCGTAGGTGCCGCGCAGTTCTTCGGGAACGTCGGGATGCAGCTGGGTCAGACCCTTGACGTGGGCTTCGTAGATGAAGCTCTCGGCGTAGGGGGTCTTGGGGTGGCGGTCGCCGGCCCAATCGAAGAACGGGTTGATGACCACGCCCTTCATCATGTGCGCCGCGGAATCCTCGTCGTTGAACGAGTCGGGGTCGCCGAACTCGTAGCTGAAGACCGGCTGGCCCCACTCGATCTGCCCCTCGACCGCTTTGGCGTAGGGATCGAGCAGCAGCTTGCTCGGATTGAAGCGCTGCCCGCTCGCGGGGTCGTACGGACCGTGCACCCGGTAGCCGTACCTCTGCCCGGGCTGGATGTTCGGAAGATAGGCGTGCCACACGAACGCGTCGACGTCCACGAGCTCGAAGCACGTCTCCGTTCCGTCTTCTTCGAAGAGGCAGAGCTCGACGCGCTCGGCTCCCTCGCTGAACAGGGCGAAGTTCGTCCCGTTGCCGTCGTAGGTCGCCCCGAGGGGATAACTGGATCCTGGCCATACCTGCTGCACGTCGCTCACGATAGACCAGCCCTGTGACACGCAACTGCCGGGGCCGCATCCGTTGACACCCCCACCCCCGCGGACTATGCGAATTCGCTCAGGCTCGCTCGGGCGGATGCTGCAGCAGATCGATGCGCTCGTCGAGATAACCGGCCAACGACACGTACCCTCCCCGCGCGCTCCACCGCACCGCCGGTTCCCCGTCGCGGAGGGCGAGCGGCGCGCTCCGGTCGTCGAGCGCACCGAGATCCACGGGCTGCCAGCCGATGTGGACCGTCTCGCCCTCCGGGACGCCGCCCCGCTCGGCCGCGGCCGCCAGTTCGGCGCGGCGCCGCTGCGATTCCGCGGGGAAGCCGCGGCGCACCTCGGCCCGCGAACGGACGATGTCGCCGGTGGACAGCACCGCCTCGTCGGTGAGCAGCAGCACGCCCAGGTGCCAGGCCCGCCCGCGATCGACGATGCGGGGGGCGCGCGGGATGCCGAGGAAGCGGCGTCCCTCCTGTAGGTCGCCCAGCCGCTCGCGCGGCGCGTCGACGAGCCGGCTCCGTGCCGCGGCGAGCAGTTCCTCCACGCGGGCGATTGCGTCGGGGCCGGTCATGCGGTCGTCTCCTCGGCGGCCGCGGAGCGGGCGCGATCGAGGGAGCGTTCCGCCGCAGTAGCTGTCTCACGCGCCGTCGCCGTCTCGCGCTCGGCCTCCCGCAGCGCCACCTCGGCGGCGGCGGCGTCTCGTTCCACGCGCGCGATCTCGGCGCGCAGGCCCGCCCCCCGCTCCCGGACCCGGTCCGCGTGCTCGCGCGCCGCCGCCTCCCGCGCCCGCGCCCCCGTGAG
>NZ_CAKKMM010000090.1:0-12573 GCF_918698205.1 Microbacterium sp. Bi128
CGATCCCTGGAACGACAAGATCACGATCGTGATGAGGGCCGGACGTGCCATGGGCAGGACCACGGACCAGAAGATGCGGAACGTGCTCGCGCCGTCGATACGCGCCTGCTCCTCGACGGACGGCGGGATCGACTCGAAGAAGTTCTTCATGATGAACACACCGGCGGCATCCACCAGCAACGGGAGGATCATGCCCGCGTACGAGTCGTAGATGCCGAGCTGGTTGATCACGAGGAACTTCGGGATGAGCAGCACGACGGCGGGGACCGCCATCACCGCCACGAGCGCGGCGAAGACGACGCCGCGGCCACGGAACTGCAGCCGCGCCAGCGCGTAGCCGGCGAGGGAGGGGAAGAAAACCCGCCCGAGCGTCACGAACACCGTCACGACCGCCGAGTTGGCGAACCACACCGGGAAGTCCGAGCGCAGGAAGAGTCGTTCGTACGCGGCCCACGTGAAGGGCTGCGGCACGAGCGAGATCGGATCCGCGGCGGCAGCGGCATCCGTCTTGAACGAGGTCGCCACCTGGACGAGGAACGGATAGATGTAGATCAGGGCCAGTACGCCCAGCAGAACGTAGAGGCCGATCTGCCAGCGCAGGGCCTTGCCCGACATGCGGTGCCGCGCCGCGGGGCGACGGGGACCGTCGATGCTCTGCTCGGCCAGGACCGTCGTCTGCGGGGATGCCGTGGCGGTCATCGCACTCCTCCCTTCGGTGCACGCACCTCGTACTGGCGTGCCCGACGGCGGGACACCGGGCGTTCGCGCAGCACCCAGCGCTGCAGAACCGTCAGCACCACGATGATCACGAACAGGACGAACGCGATCGCCGCGCCCTGGCCCCACTCCTGGGACAGGAACGCCGACGAGTAGCTGAGGTACGCAGGGGTCAGCGTGGTCTTTCCGGGGCCGCCCTGGGTGCCGGTGTAGATCTGGTCGAACACCTGCCAGGTGCCGATGAGCCCGAGGGTCAGCACCGTGAACAGCACCGGCCGCAGCTGGGGGAGCGTGACGCGCCAGAATCGCTGCCAGCCGTTGGCGCCGTCCATCATCGCCGCCTCCTGGATGTCGCCGCCGATGTTCTGCAGTCCCGCGATGAACAGGAGCATGAAGGTGCCGGAGGTGGTGAAGACCGCCATGAGGATGAAGGCCGACATCGCCACGGAGGGTCCTGCCAGCCAGTCCCACCACGAGACGCCGAGGAACGTGCTGCCGGTCAGCGCCGCGGGTCCGCTCGTGATCCCCACCGCGGCGAGGGCGTTGTGCACGATCCCGGACGGATCGCTGAACCAGTTGGGGCCGTTGATGCCGAGCCAGGACAGAGCCTCGTTGATGGCGCCCGAGGTCGAGAAGAGGAACAGCCACAGCACCGTGATGGCAACGGAGCTCGTCACGGACGGGAAGTAGAACGCGGTACGGAACAAGCCTCGGCCGCGCAGCACCGCACGGTTGACGAGGACCGCGAGGAAGAGCGACAGCGCGGTCTGCAGGGGGACGACCAGGAGGACGTACCACCCGTTGTTGCGCAGTGCGGTGCCGAAGTCGCGCTCGGCGAGGCCGCCGCCGGTGGTGACGGCGGCGTAGTTGTCGAGTCCGACGAAGCGGACGTTCGACGAGAAGGGGCTGCCGCGCCCGCTCCAGTCCGAGAAGCTCACCCACAGCGCCATGAGCACCGGCACGAGCAGGAAGACGCCGAGGATGAGCAGTACCGGAGCCGTGAACAGCCAGCCGGCGGCGGCCTCGCCGCGCCGGATCCCCGAGGAGGACCCGACGCGACGAGGCGCGGTGGTGAGAGCGGTCATGGGGGAGCGCCTACTTGGCGATGGCCTCGAGGTTGCCCTGGACCGTCCCGAGGATCGCCTGCGGGTCGCCGGTCTTCAGCGACTCCAGCTGCGCGTTGAAGTCGGTGATCACGTCGGCGGCTCCGGCGATGTTTGGCGGGAACTGGGCGTACTCGGCCCCGGCGAGGAACGCCGTCGACTGCGGGTTGGCGCTGGACCAGGCATCGGCCGCCGATTGGATCGAGGGCATCGGGCCGAAGGCCTTCGAGAACGCGAGCTGCTGGTCGGTCGCGGTGAGGTACTCCACCAGTGCACGGGCGTTGGCCTGGTTGGCGCTGTCGGCGGCCATGCCCCAGCAGTTCGTGAACTGCAACGTGCCCTTGCCTCCGGGGCCGGCGGGGAGTTCGGCGACGGTGTAGGCCACGTCGGGGTAGTCGGCGGTCAGGGCGCCGGTGATCCAGTTGCCCTCGATCGTCATGGCGGCCTTCTGCGTCCCGAAGGCTTCGCCGCCCCAGCCGGCGCCGACGTCGGCGGCGAAGGCGAAGGTGCCGTCCTCGAGGTGCGTCTTGACGTACTGCAGGGCTTCGACGTTCGCGCTGCTGTCGGCGTCGGCCTTGCCGTCGGTCAGCAGGCCGCCGCCGGCTTGCGCCAGGAAGGCGCCGACGCGCTGGTACTCGGCTCCGAAGGCGAGACCGACCCGGCCGTCGACCGTGAGCTTCTGGGCGACGGATGCCAACTGGTCCCAGGTCTGGGGGATGTCCGTGTCGGTGAGGCCCGCTGCCGTCCACAGGTCGGTGTTGATGACGAGAGCGAGGGTCGAGAAGTCCTTCGGGGCGCAGAAGAACGAGCCGTCCACGGTGAAGTTCTCGACGAGCGAGGGGTAGAAGTCGTCCTTGTTCGACAGTTCGTCGCCGTACGCGGCGATCGAGCCGTTCGCCGCATAGCCCGCCAGCGCTTCGGGGGCGAGGTAGAACAGGTCCGGCGGCGAGCCGGCCGCGAAGCCCTGCGAGAGCTGCTGGGGGAGGTCGTTGGCGACCTGCACCTGCGCCGGGACGCCGGACTCCTTCGACCACGCGGCGACGGCGTCTTCGACGGCCTGGGTCTCGGCGTCGCCGGAGGATCCGATGAGGATCGACAGGGGGCCGTCGGAAGTCTGCTCGGCGCTGCCGGAATCGGTGAATCCGGAACCGCAGGCGGTGAGCGTCAGGGCGCCGGTGGCCAGGAGCGCTCCTGCCCCGAGCCAGGTGCGGGCGATGTGCCGTGTCATGTGTCTCTCTCCTTCGATGAGGCATGCGACCCCTCCGTGTGGGACCGGAGGGCCGGAAGTTTGAACGTTCAAACTCTGGTGCGACTAACGTACGGAGCGGCGGGCCGTGCTGTCAAGCGCTCCGGCTCGCCCTACGATGACCGTCTACCCGGGGAGGGAAGGGATGACGAAAGCCCCTACCGTCGAAGACGTGGCTCGTGTGGCCGGGGTGTCGCGACAGACGGTCTCGAACGTCGTCAACACCCCCGGGATCGTGCGCGATTCCACGCGCCTGCGCGTCGAAGCGGCCATCGCCGAGTTGGGCTACCGTCCGCACGCGGCCGCGCGGCGCCTGCGCACCCGGCGCAGCTCGACGATCGGCATCCATCTGGATCCCTACGCCGGGGGCATCGCGGGCGTCGTGCTCGACCGGTTCGTCCACGCCCTGACCGAGCGCGCGAGCGAGCGCGACATGCGCGTGCTGCTGTACGCCGCGCGCACGGCCGAGGAAGAGATCGAGCGGCTCGGCGATCTGCTCGAGGGTGGAGAGGTGGATGCCGTCGTGGTCACCGGGACCTTCTACGGCGACCCGCGCACCGGATGGCTCAGTGAGCGCGGGCTGCCCTTCGTCTCGTTCGGGCGCCCGTGGGGGAAGGACGACGTCGAGGCCCCCGCCCACCTATGGGTCGACGTCGACGGGGCCGCCGGGACCCGTGCCGCGACCGAACACCTGCTCGACGGCGGTGCGGGTCGCATCGCGTTCCTCGGCTGGCCGGCCGGCTCGGGCACCGGGGACGAACGCGAGCGCGGCTGGCGAGAGAGCGTCGGGTCCGCCGCCGGACCGCGGTGGGTGGTGGAGGACAGCGTCGCCCTCGCGCGCGACGTCGTCGCCGAGGGGCTCGCCGCCGATCCGGCTGTGACCGGCATCGTGTGCGCGAGCGACTCGCTCGCGATCGGCGCCCACCTGGCCACGACCCTGGCCGGTCACCCCGAGATCACCGTGATCGGCTTCGACAACACCCCCGCCGCCGAGGCGCTCGGACTCTCCAGCGTCGAGCAGCTCCCCGAGCGGGTGGCATCCGGTGCCCTCGACCTGCTGATGGGGGAGGAGGGCACCGTGGTGGCGCCCCGCCCCGCGACCGCCGGTGCCGCGCACGTGCTGGTGGAGCCACGGCTCGTCGTTCGCTGAGCCGCGGGATCATCGCGCGGGTGGTCTCGGGGCGCGGGGCGGGACGCTCGCGGGTCAGATGGTCGACCAGCCGCCGTCGCTCGGCAGGATCGCCCCGTTGACGTTCGCGGAGTCGTCGCTGAGCAGCCAGGTGATCGCGGACGCGAGCTGCTCGGGCTGCGCCATGGGCGGCATGACGGTCTGCATCAGCGGTCCGATGCGCGAGCCCGCGTAGGCGCTGCGCATCGGGGCTTCGATGTTCGTGGCGACGGCGCCCGGCGCGACGGCGTTCGCACGGATTCCCTGGGGCCCGTGGAAGAAGGCCACGCTCTTGGTGAAGCCGATGACGGCATGCTTCGAGGCGGTGTATGCCACTCCGGCGGACGAACCGCGCAAGCCGGCTTCCGAGGCAACGGTCACGATCGCACCGACGCCGGCATCGATCATCCGAGGCAGGACGGCGCGGGTGAGGCGCATCGGTGCGGTGACGTTGACGGCCATCACGCGATCCCACGTGGCGTCGTCCACCTCGCTCGGGGGGAGGAAGCCGTCCATGATCCCGGCCACGTTCGCGAGCCCGTCGATGCGATCGCCGGCGGCGGACAGGAGGGCCTCGATCGTGTCCGGGTGCGCGACATCGCCGACGACGACGGCGACATCGAGTCCGGAGAGCTCCTCGCCGAGAGCCTCGAGACGTTCGGGCACGACATCGGTGGCGACGACGCGGCCGCCCTCGTGCGCGATTCGGTGCGCCGTGGCGCGCCCGATGCCGGAACCTGCGCCGGTGACGATGATGGTCTTGCCGGTGAAACGTCCGGCGGGTGACGGTGACATGAGAACTCCTCTTCGAGAGTGGGTGGCGCGAGCCGCGTCAGCACCGTTATAGCACTCAGTGCCGAAAGGATGCCATGACCCGTTCCCTCGGTCGACCGCGCACGATCGCCCCCGACGCCGTGTCGCTCGTCGCGCTGCGGCTCTTCGACGAGCAGGGGTTCGACGCGGTGTCCATGGACGACATCGCCGAGGCGACCGGGATCAGCCGCCGGTCCTTGTTCCGCCTGTTCCCGACGAAGTCGGCGCTCGTCTGGGGCGGCCTCGACGAATTCGTCGAGCGCTTTCGAACGGCGCTCGCCGGCTCCGGCGACGGTGACCCGCACGGAGCCCTGCGCGCGGCCTCGCTCGTCGCCTCGCGCTTCCCGGATGATCAGCTCGAAGTGACGCGGCGACGACTGCGTGTCATCCACGTCACGCCGGCTCTGGACCTGCGGGCCGACCCGCGACTGACCGCGCTCACGGAGGATATCCACCGCTTTCTGGTCGAACGCGACCCCGCGGGCGACGACCTCGCCGCCGTTGTCCGTGCTCACGCTTTCGCCGCCGTGATGAACGCGGCGCTGACGTGGTGGGCCGAGCACGACGAGGAGAGCCCGGTCGACGTGCTCGCCCGGACGTACACGGCTCTGGGGGCGGTCTGATCCTCGGCTCGTCGGGGCCGAGCCCGGCTCAGCCCCGACGTCCGAGGCGCTTCGCGAGCTCGCGGGCGCTGGCGCGTGCCGCGTCCGCGAGCGCAGCGGCCTCCTGCTCCGTCTCAGCGGGCCATGTGACGGCGACTGCGGCGATCGGCCAGCCCGCGTGGTCGAGGACCGCGGATGCCACCGAGCGGAAGCCGGGAGTGACCTCGCCGTCTTCGCGGGCGAAGCCGTCGGTTCGCACGCGCCGCAGCGCATCGCGCAGGTCGGCGCGCGTGCGCGGTCCGCGCGCCGTGCGCTGCGTCAGCGCCGCGGCATCCGGGTACAGCGCGCGCACCTGCGCGGGCGGAAGCGCGGCGAGCATCGCCTGACCGCTCGCCGCCAGGTGCGCCGGGAGGCGCACGCCGACGTCGGTCACGAGCGTCGGGCGGCGCGGCGCGCGCTCCTCGACGATGTACAGCACGTCGCGCCCGACGAGGACGGCGAGGTGCGTGCTCTCGCCGAGTCGGTCGGTGAGCGCGGCCAGAAGAGGGCGTCCGAGGCGGGCGAGCGGCTGCTGACGGGCGTACCCGCCGCCGAGTTCGAAGGCCGCGGTGCCGAGCCCCCAGCGGTGGTCGTCCGCCAGGTGGACGACGTAGCCGTGCTGCGCGAGCGTCGTCAGCAGGTGATAGGTCGTGGAACGGGGGAGGCGGAGTGCGGTCGCGATCGACTGCGCCGCCATCGGCGCGGGCTGGCGGGCCAACAGCGACAGGATCCGCAGCGTCTGATCGGCCGCAGGGACCCGCGGACGCGAAGTGTCTGGGATCACAGACACAGGATGCCAGAACGGTGGCGTGGGCGGGAGGCGGAAGCGGTGGGATCGAGGCATGAGCATCACCGTCATCGTCGGATCCACCCCCCTCGCCCCGCGCGACGTCGTCGCCGTCGCTCGCCACGGCGCGCCCGTCGCGCTCGATCCCGCGGCGCTGTCCCGCGTCGCCGAGACGCGCGCGCTGATCGAGGGGCTGGCCGACGACCCGCAGCCGCACTACGGGATCTCCACCGGCTTCGGCGCGCTGGCCACGACCTTCATCGCCCCCGATCGTCGCGCGCAGCTGCAGGAGAGCCTCATCCGGTCCCAGCCTGCCGGGACGGGTGCCGAGGTCGAACGCGAGGTCACGCGCGCCCTGATGCTGCTGCGGCTGCAGACGCTCGCCACGGCGCGCACGGGCGTCCGGCCCGTGGTCGTCGAGACGTACGCCGCCCTGCTGAACGCCGGGATCACCCCGATCGTGCGCGAGTACGGGTCCCTCGGCTGCTCCGGCGACCTCGCCCCGCTCTCGCACGTCGCGCTGGCGGTCATGGGTGAGGGCGACGTCCGCGACGCGGAGGACCGCGCGATGCCCGCCGCCGAAGCGCTCGCGGCCGCCGGGATCTCGCCCGTCGTGCTGCGCGAGAAGGAGGGGCTGGCGCTCATCAACGGCACCGACGGCATGCTCGGGATGCTGCTGCTGGCCCTGCACGACCTGGAGATGCTGTGGACCACGGCCGACGTCGCCGCCGCCCTGTCGGTGGAGTCGCAGCTCGGCAGCGACGCCGTGTTCGCGGCCGACCTGATGGCGCTGCGTCCCCAGGCCGGCCAGGCGACGTCGGCCGCTCACCTGCGGGCCTTCCTCGCGGGCTCGCCGATCGTGGCGAGCCACCGGGGGCCGGAATGCACCCGCGTGCAGGACGCGTACTCGCTGCGCTGCGCGCCACAGGTCCACGGCGCGGCGCGCGACACGGCCGCGCACGCCCGGATCGTCGCCGAGCGCGAGCTCGGATCCGCCGTCGACAATCCCGTCGTCACGCTCGACGGTCGGGTGGAGTCCAACGGGAACTTCCACGGTGCGCCGGTGGCGTACGTGCTCGACTTCCTCGCGATCGCCGTGGCGGACGTGGCATCCATGTCGGAGCGGCGCACGGATCGGGCGCTCGACGTCTCCCGCAGTCACGGGCTTCCGCCGTTCCTCGCCGCGGAGGCGGGCGTCGACTCGGGTCTCATGATCGCCCAGTACGCCGCGGCCGGGATCGTGTCCGAGCTGAAGCGGCTCGCGGTTCCCGCCTCGGTCGACTCGATCCCCTCCAGCGCGATGCAGGAGGATCACGTGTCGATGGGATGGGCCGCCGGCCGCAAGCTCCGCCGGGCGCTCGACGGTCTCGCCCGTGTGCTCGCGATCGAGGTGCTCACCGGATGCCGCGCGCTCGACCTGCGCGCCCCGCTCCCGCCCGCGGCGGCGACCGGTGCCGTGCGCGACCTCGTCCGCACGCGCGTTGACGGCCCGGGGCGCGACCGCTTCGTCTCGCCGGAGATCGAGGCGGTCACCGAACTGGTGCTCTCGGGGGCGGTGGCGCGCGCCGCCGTCGAGCACTCGGGCCTGGCGGCGTAGGTCCGCGCGGCCGGCCCGTTCGGGTGGCGGCTCAGGGAGTGAGCAGCTCGAACTCGTCGGGCGGGACGACGCCGACGTCGGGCCACTCGCCCTCGTGCCACGTGAAGATCGCCACGGCGGCGGTGACCATCCGCACGTCGCTGTCGGCCAGACGCGACACGAGCGCGCTCATGCCCGGATCGTGTGCGACGACCATGACCTCGGCCGCCCCGCTCGTGCGGGCCGCCTCCAGCAGCGTGTCGGGTGCGGCGAGATACAGCTCGGCGCGTTCGGTCACCTCGACTTCGAACTCGTCTCCGAAGGCCTCGGCGGTGGTCCGGGCGCGCAGTGCCGTGCTCGACAGCAGCACCTCGGGGCGCACGCCATGTCGCAGAACCGAACGCGCCATGGCGGGGGCGTCGCGACGGCCTCGATCGTTGAGCGGTCGATCGTGGTCGTCGAGACTCTCGTCGACCCAGTCCGATTTGGCGTGCCGGGCCAGGACAAGTTGGATCATCGTCTCTCCGCTTCACGGACCCGGCGCGCGCGCTGCGCTGGTCGATCCGGCATCCGAGTCGAGGATAGCGGCGGTGATCCAGCGCTGACGAGGCTGGCGCGACCGGAGTGTTCTGTGGCAGGGCGTGTCTCAGTGGCCGACGTACACCCACGCGCGGATGCCGCTGGCCAGCCGCACCGAGACCCGTCGGTACAGCGAGACCTCGTACTCGTCCGCGGCATCCAGCTCTTCGGGCGTGAGCTCGAGCACGCGCCCGAAGACGCGGTCGCGCGGATCATCGGTCCGACGCAGGATCGGGTGCGCGTCGAGTCCCGAGAGTTGGGCCACCCGCTCGTCGTCGATGTCCGTCCATTCGAGCCGGTATCCGGGCAGCACGTCGTCCTCGCCGGGGATGAGCCGACCGAAGGTGTCCAGCTGGACGTCCGGCAGCTGCAGCGTTCCGTAGGTGAAGAGGGGCTCCGCCCCCGAACCGAAGCTCACGCGCTCAGGCTACTCACCGTCGTGTGCTCCGGGTGAGGTGTGTCCTCGCGAGTCCGCCGGTCACGACCCCCAGGCGAGGTGGGCGACCGTGAAGATCGCAAGGCCCGCGAGAGCACCCACGATCGTGCCGTTCAGACGGATGTACTGGAGATCGCGCCCCACCATGAGCTCGATCTTCTCGGTGGTCTCTTCGGCATCCCAGCGTTCCACCGTGTCGGTGATGATCGAGGCGATGTCGTGACGGTACCGCTCGACGAGGAAGACCGCTGCATCGGTGACCCAGCCGTCGACGCGACGCTGCAGGGACTCCTCGCTCTGCAGCCGCCGCCCCACGTCTGCCAGCGCCGCCGACGCGCGGCGGCGCAGAGCGCTGTCGGGATCGGCGAGCGAGGCCAGCAGCCCCGTCTTGGCGGTGTTCCACGCGTCGGCGGCCAGGCCGCGTACGCGGGGGCTGTCGAAGATCGAGGCCTTGGCCTCTTCGAGGCGCACCATCGTCGCGGGGTCGTGCTGCAGGTTGTCGGCCAGGCGTCCCAGGTACTGGTCGATCGCGGCCCGCGCCTGGTGGCGCGGATCGGCGCGGACGGCATCGACGAAGCCCACGGCTTCGCGGTACACCGTGTCGTCGACGAACCGGTGCGCCAGACTCGGCACCCACGACGGCAGCCGTCGCGACACCAGGCCCTGGAACATCTCGTGGTTGTTCGCCAGCCACACCGCGATGTTGTCGAGGGCGAGGTCGACCGCGCCGTGGTGGGCGCCGGATCCGACGACGCGTTCGAGCCAACCGCCCACGGAGGGGCCCCAATCGGGTGCGAGCAGATGATCGCGGGCCAGGTCTTCGATGAGGCCCTGCACGTCGTCGTCGCTGAGCGCGCGCAGCACGCTCGTCGCGATGGTCGCGCCCTCGGCGGCGAGCCGATCGGCGTGCGCGGGTTCGGCCAACCAGGCGCCGGCGCGCGCCGCGAGCGGCGTCCCCTCGAGCTTGGTGCGCACGACGTGTCCCTCGAGGAAGTTGGTCTCGACGAACTCCCCGAGCTGCTGACCGATCTCGTCCTTGCGGCGGGGGATGATCGCGGTGTGGGGGATGGGGAGCCCCAGCGGATGCCGGAACAGCGCCGTCACCGCGAACCAGTCGGCCAGCGCTCCGACCATGCCGCCCTCGGCGGCCGCGCGGACGTACTGCAGCCACTCGATGTCGCGTTGCAGCGCGAAGGCGACCGCGAAGACCACCGCCATCGCGAGGAGGGCGCCGAGGGCGACGCCCTTCATCCGACGCAGGTCGCGGCGGCGCTGCTGATCGGCGGGGCTCAGCAGGGCCGTGGGCGTGCGGGCCATCACGCGTCGACCGGTCCGAGCCAGGCCGTGGCCACCGCCGAGTGCGCCGATTCGGGGTCGGACGGGTGGAACTGCCCCGCCAGCACGTCGCGGTAGAGACGGCTGAGCTCGGTGTGCGCGAAGTAGGAAGAGCCGCCGCCGACGAGCATCGCATCGTCGACGACCGCTTTGGCCGTCGTCACGGCGCGGTGCTTGAGACCGGCGAGCAGCGAGAACCAGCGTCCGCCGTGGTCGACGCGGGCATCGACGTCGGCGCTGAGCGCCGCGATCTGCGGCGGCAGGGCGTCGTAGGCGAGGGCCATGTCCGCGATGCGCCACCGGATGTCGGGGTCGGCCGCGTAGCTGGCGCCCGTCTTCTTCGACCGCCGCGACCGCGCGGCCTCGACCGAGAGATCGAGCGCGCGCCGGGCGATACCGGTGTAGACCGACGCCAGCAGGATCTCGAAGACCGCGAAGATGCCGAACACCAACGGGTCGGGCTGCGGTCCCGGATCGAGCCGTCGCACCACGCGGTCGGCCGGCGCGTGGGCGCCGTGCAGTTCGGTCGTGCGGCTCTGCGTGCCGCGCATGCCCAGGGTGTTCCAGTCGTCACGGCTCACGACGTCCTCGTCGCGGTCGAGGAACGCGAACACCATCTTGGGGGCGTCGGGGGACGTCGTGTCGAGCCCGTGGACGCCGAGGTGGTTCCACACCGGCGAGAGGGAGGTGAAGATCTTCGTCCCAGTGAAGCGGTACCCGCCCTCCCCGTCGGGCGCGGCTCGGGTGTCGCTGCCGAAGAGCACGAGGTCGTTCCCGGCCTCGCTGATGCCGAAGGCGAAGACCTCGCCGGCTGCCGCGCCGCGCAGCACGAAGGCCAGATCGTCGAGGCCGCGGTCGTGCAGGACCTTCGCCACGCCGGTCCACACGAGATGCATGTTCACCGCGAGTGCGGTGGCCGGGGCGGCCCCGGCGAGACGCTGCTGGAGTTCGGCGGCCTCGGCGAGCGAGAGGCCCGCTCCGCCGAGCGCGGTCGGTACCAGGATGCCGAGGTAACCGGCCGTTCGCAGATCGTCGAGATCGTCTTGCGGGAAGGTGTTCTCGCGGTCGTGCACCGGTGCGCGTTCGCGCAACCGCGCGAGCAGGTCGTCGGAGAGGAACCGAGCGGGATCGAACGCGGAGGCCATGGCATCCATTCTGGTCCTCGCTCCCGACATCGCGGCCGCGGAGACGCTGCCGTCGCTCAGTCGAGCGCCGCGAGCAGCGCCGTGACGGTCTCGTCAGGACGATCGCGGTGCGGCGAGTGCCCGGCGTCGGACACCACCGACATCGTGACGAGGGGGTTCTGGAGCACCTCGTCGGCCAGCGCCCCCGTGAAGATCGAATACACGGCGGGGTCGGCGCCGATGACGTGGGTCGGGACGGAGAGGGCGGCAGCCTCGGCGCGGACATCCCACACCGTGTTCTGAGCGCTGGTCTGCTCCACCGCCCACCGGCTCGCGCGCTGCGTGGCTCGTGCCTTCAACTCCACATCGACCGGATGCCAGTCCGGGTGGGCGGCGCGCACCGCGGCGATGCTCGGGTCGGCGAACGACTGCTCCTGGCTCGCTCGGACCGTGTAGCGATCGCGGTCGGACAGGTGGATCGCGGGGTCGACGAGCACGAGGCGGCGGGTCCACGCGGCATCCGCGGCGGCGGCGATCGTCGCGGCGGCACCCCCGAGCGAGTGACCCACGACCGCGTCCCACGCGCCCCCGTCGCCTGGTCGCGTCGCGGCGAGGTCGGCGGCGTACGCGGCGAGGGAGTAGTCGAGCGTCCGAGGGGCATCGCCGTGTCCGCGGAGATCCACCGCGACGGCATGCCATCCCGCGTCGGCCAACGCCGTACCGAGGCGCCACATGAGGGCGGCGTCGGAGCCGAGACCGTGCGCGAGGAGCACGGCCGGCCCGCGGGCATCGCCCCACGAGAGGCGGGGGAGAGTCACGGGAGCAGACATGTCCCCATTGTGTCCCGTCCCGGCCCCGCGGCCCCGCGCCGTCCGCCCGCCCGCAGAATGGATGCCATGATCTCGACCGAGATGGCCCGGGCCCTGCGCGAGGCGGGGCTCGTGTGGCATCCGCGCTCGGGCGACCGGTTCCAGCTGAACGAACCCGAGTTCGAGGCCGACGTGTTCACCGTCAGTGAGATGACGGTGGAGCCGCGGGAGTACCCGAC
>NZ_CAKKMM010000091.1:0-12549 GCF_918698205.1 Microbacterium sp. Bi128
TCTTGTTGGCCAGCCAGTGCACGCCGTTGGCCGGGTGGTCCAGGACGCCGGCGGCCACGCCGGTTTCCTCCACGGTCTGGTTCTTGTAGAGGATGGCGGAGACCCAGCGCAGGTCCACGGCGTCGGGACGCACGGGGTTGCCGCCGATCACCATGGCGCCCATCGCCGCGTTGTCCGCGATGGTGTCCACGATGGTCCGGCCCTCCATTTCGATCCGGGAGTCCAGGATCTCCAGGGCCGGGACCACGTAGTCCGTGGCGTTCAGGACGTCGAAGATGGTGCAGCCGGGACCGGCGAGGTCCTTCTTCAACACGAACGCGAGCTCCACCTCCACCCGGGGATGGGTGTACCGGTCCCAGTCCACGGAGCAGCCGGTTTCCAGCACCATGTCATCGAAGATCGCGCCGTAGTCCGGCTCGGTGATGCCGGTGGCGGCCTGCATCGCCTTGGACGTGAGGCCGATCTTGCGGCCCACGAGGGTCCGTCCGGCATCCTCGTGGCGCCGCCGCCACAGCCGCTGGACTGCGTAGGAGTCCTCCACCGTCATCCCCGGGTAACGGGTGGTCAGGCGGGGGACCGGAGTACGGCTGCGGCCGGCTTCCAGCAGTTCGTCTGCGATGGCCTCGATCGTCGCGGGATCAAGCACGCTAAACCTGCGCCCCGAGCTTGAAGCCCGTCGCTTCTCCGGCGGAGCCGTCCTCTTCCTTGCGGGTGTAGGAGAAGCCGTCGGCGCCCACGGTCACGGCCATCTCGCTCTTTTCCTCACGGACGATCACGGGCTGCGGGTTGCCGTCGAGGTCCAGGACCAGGGAGGCCTCGGTGTACCAGGAGGGGACCACGGGGTTGCCCCACCAGTCGCGGCGCTGGTTGTCGTGAACGTCCCAGGTGATGACCGGGTTGTCGGGGTCGCCGGTGTAGTAGTCCTGCGTGTAGATCTCGACGCGGTGGCCGTCGGGGTCGCGCAGGTACAGGTAGAACGCGTTCGAGACGCCGTGGCGACCGGGGCCCCGCTCGATGGCATCCGATCGGCGGAGCGCGCCGAGCTTGTCGCAGATGGCGAGGATGTTGTGCTTCTCGTGCGTGGCGAAGGCGACGTGGTGCATGCGCGGGCCGTCGCCGCCGGTCATGGCGGTGTCGTGCACGGTGGGCTTGCGGCGCATCCAGGCGGCGTAGACGGTGCCCTCGTCATCCTGGATGTCCTCGGTGACGCGGAAACCGAGCGACTGCATGAAGTTCACCGCCCGCGGAACGTCGGGCGTGACCTGGTTGAAGTGGTCCAGACGCACGAGCTCCCCGGGCGTGTGCAGGTCGTAGCGCCACGACAGACGCTCGACGTGCTCGGTGGCGAAGAAGAACTCGTACGGGAAGCCGAGCGGGTCCTCGACCCGCACGGAGTCGCCGATGCCCTTCGTGAAGCCCTCGGGGCGGCGCTCGACGCGGCATCCGAGCTCTTCGTAGAAGGCGACGGCCTTGTCGAGGTCTTCGGCGCTGCGCACGCGGTACGAGAACGCGGCGACGGCGGCGACGGAGCCCTGGCGCAGCACCAGGTTGTGGTGGATGAACTCTTCGGTGGAGCGCAGGTAGATCGCGTCGCCGTCTTCCTCGGTGACGTAGAGCCCCAACACGTCGACGTAGAACTCCCGGGATGCCGCGAGGTGGATGCCCACGAGCTCCATGTACGCGCACCGCAGGATGTCGGGCGCGGGGGAGGAGGGCGTGGGGATCGGATTCTCGGCCCGGATCGGGGCCTCCTGCGAGACGAAGAAGCCCGAGGAGGTGCGGGTCATCTGGTTGCGGTCGGTCATCTCAGGCTCCCTTGCCGAAAGTGGGGTTGTGGGTGGGGCCGAGCGTGATGTGCACGGCCTGCTGGTCGGTGTAGAAGTCGATCGAGCGGTAGCCGCCCTCGTGGCCGAGGCCCGAGGCCTTCACCCCGCCGAACGGGGTGCGCAGGTCCCGCACGTTGTTGCTGTTGAGCCACACCATGCCCGCTTCGACGTTCTGCGCGAACGTGTGGGCGCGCTTCAGGTCGTTCGTCCAGACGTAGGCGGCGAGGCCGTACCTCGTGTTGTTGGCCAGGGCCAGGGCCTCGTCGTCGGTGTCGAACGGGGTGATCGCCACGACGGGCCCGAAGATCTCCTCCTGGAAGATCCGCGCGTCGGGGGCGACGTCGGCGAAGACAGTGGGGCGCACGAAGTTGCCCTCGCTGAAGCCCTCGGGGCGGCCACCGCCGGCGACGAGGCGCCCCTCGGTCTTGCCGAGCTCGACGTACGACATGACCTTGTCGTAGTGCTCGGGGTGGACGAGCGCGCCGACCTCGGTGTCGGGGTCGTCGGGGTAGCCGACCTTCACGCGCTCGGCCTGCGCGGCATACCTCTCGACGAAGGCGTCGTAGACGTCGCGCTGCACGAGGATGCGGCTGCCCGCGGTGCACCTCTCGCCGTTGAGGGAGAACACCCCGAAGATGGTCGCGTCGATCGCGGCATCCAGATCGGCATCGGCGAACACGATCGCCGGGCTCTTGCCGCCGAGCTCCATCGACAGGCCCTTCAGGAAGGGCGCGGCGTTGGCGAAGATCAGCTGCCCCGTGCGGCTCTCGCCGGTGAACGAGATCAGCGGGACGTCGGGGTGCTTCACCAGCGCGTCGCCGGCGTCTTCGCCGAGACCGTTGACGAGGTTGAACACGCCCTCGGGGAGCCCCGCCTCTTCGAAGATGCCCGCCCACAGGGATGCCGACAGCGGGGTGAACTCGGCGGGCTTGAGCACGACGGTGTTGCCGGTGGCCAGGGCGGGGCCCAGCTTCCACGACTCGAGCATGAACGGGGTGTTCCACGGCGTGATGAGCCCGGCGACGCCGATCGGCTTGCGGTTGACGTAGTTGAGCTGGCGCCCGGGCACCTTGAACGCGTCGTCGGTCTGGGCGACGATCAGGTCGGCGAAGAAGCGGAAGTTCTCGGCCGCGCGACGGGCCTGGCCGAGCGCCTGCGTGATCGGCAGACCCGAGTCGAACGACTCGAGCTCCGCGAGGCGCTCGTCGCGCGACTCGACGAGGTCGGCGATGCGGTGCAGCACGCGCGAGCGCTCGCGCGGCAGCATGCGCGGCCACGGGCCGTCGGTGAAGGCCCGGCGTGCGGCGGCGACGGCGAGGTCGATGTCGGCCTTCTTGCCGGCCGCTGCCCGCAGGTAGGTCTGATTGGTGACCGGGTCGAGCACGTCGAACGTGTCGCCGTCGACCGAGTCGACGAACGCGCCGCCGATGTAGTGCTGGATGTGGTCCGGCAGATCGGCCGGGATGCGGCGGGTCGCGGTCTGCGTGTCGCTCATGGTATTGCTTCTCCTGTGTCAGACCGCCGGGAGGCCCAGGACCTCGTCGGGGTGTTCGTGGATGAGGTAGGCGTCGAGGGTGGCGGCGCGGTGGCGGCGCGAGGCCTTCTCGATCTCGCCGAGAGGCGCCGAGGATTCGATCAGCCGGAGGATGTTCTCGTGCTCGCGCACGCTCTCGGCGGCGCGGCCGGGCACGAAGCTGAAGGTCGAGTCGCGGAGGTGTCCGAGGCGTGCCCACTCGGCCTGGACGAGTTCGAGCATGCGCGGGTTGGCGCAGCGTTCGAACAGCGTCGCGTGGAACTCCTGGTTCAGCGCGGTGAAGGCACGCGGGTCGAAGTGGTCGAGCGTCTCGATCATCCGCTCGTTGATGGAGCGGGCGCGTCGGACATCGTCGGCGGTCAGTGCGCGGGCGGAGAGCGCGGTCGCCGCGCCCTCGAGGATGCTGAGCGCCTGCATGCTGTGGCGGTACTGCGAATCGTCGACCATCGAGACCCGTGCCCCGATGTTGCGCTCGAAGGTCACGAGGCCCTCGGCCTCGAGCTGCCGGATCGCCTCGCGGACGGGTACGACGCTCATGTCGAGCTCGCCGGCGATCGACCCGAGCACGAGCCGATACCCCGGGGTGAACTCCTGGCGCGCGATGCGTTCCTTGATCCAGTGGTACGCCTGCTGCGACTTGCTGAGCGTCACGTCCGTGCCGCTCATGAGCGCTGCTCCTCGAACCGTGTGCGCCACTGGGCGTTCATCGGGAACAGGCCGTCCACGGGGTGTCCCGCCGCCACTTGCTCCGCGATCCAGGCGTCCTCTTCTTCCTGAGCCAGGGCGGCGTCGACGACCTCCTCGACGAGAGCGGGCGGGATGACGATGACGCCGTCGCGGTCGCCCACGATGACATCGCCGGGCTGGACCGTCGTGCCGCCGCATCCGATCGTCACATCCGTGTCCCACGGGACGTGGCGTCGGCCGAGGACCGCCGGGTGGGCGCCGCGCGAGAAGACGGGGATGCCGACGGCCGCGACGGCGTCGTAGTCGCGTACGCCTCCGTCGGTGACGATTCCGGCGGCACCGCGGGTGTGTGCGCGCAGGGCGAGGATGTCGCCGAGCGTGCCCGATCCCGTCTCGCCGCGCGCCTCGATCACGATGACCTCGCCCTCGCCGACGTCGTCGAACGCGCGCTTCTGCGCGTTGTACCCGCCACCGTGTGAGGCGAACAGGTCTTCGCGGTGCGGGACGAAGCGGAGCGTCCGGGCGAGTCCCACGAGCGTGGTGCCCGGGTGCATGGAGGCCACGCCGTCGATCGTGACGTCGTTCAGTCCGCGCTTGCGCAACTGCCCCGACAAGCCCGCGACGGGCACTCGGGCGAGCTTCTCGCGCAGGTCGTCCGTCAGGCGGAACGGTTCGGGGGCGGGGGGAAGGCCCGCGCTCTCCCGCGAGCCCCAGGCCTCGGCGCGCTGGTGGTCGTCGACCGACGGCAGCGAGCCGAGCGCGTCGTCGAACGGGGCGTCGCCCTGCACCACGGTGGTGACGAGGCGCCCCGAACTGGGCGTCCCGGGCGCGTCGGGGGCGTCGACCTCGACCTCGACCACGGCACCCGGCAGCACCACGCTCGACCCCGCCGGCGTGCCCGTGAGGATGACATCGCCGGGTTCGAGGGTGAAGTGCTGCGACAGGTCGGCGACGATCTGCGGCAGGGGGAAGAGGAGGTCTTCGGTCGTGTCGTCCTGCGCCAGCTGACCGTCGACCCAGACGCGCACGCGCAAACCCGTGGGCGAAACGGTCTGAGCGGGAATGAGACGCGGTCCGACCGGCGTGTAGCCGTCACGTCCCTTGGAGCGCACGTTGGAGCCTTTGTCGTTGGTGCGCAGGTCGTAGATCCCGAAATCGTTCGCCGCGGTGACCGCTGCCACGTGCGCCCACGCCTGGTCGATCGATACCCGGCGCGCGGTGGCGCCGATGACGAGGGCGACTTCTCCCTCGAAAGCGAGGAGCTCGGTTCCGGCCGGTCGCTCGATCGTGGACCCCGTGGATGCCAGAGAGCTGGAGGGCTTGAAGAAGTACGAGGGGTTCGCCGGTCGGCGCCCGCGCTGATCGGCGCGCGAGGGGTAGGACAGGTGCACCGCGATGACCTTGCCCGGACGCGCGGGGAGGGCCGCGAAACGGGGGTCGCCGGCATCCGACATGCTCATGCGGCTCCTTTGCTCGTTGTGTCGTATCTGAAATCGTATATGATCCTCAACGGCGGATCAACACCGCTGCGGCGCAGCCCGCACCCACCGACAGAGCAGTCGCAGGAGGCAACGATGACTTCACCACGCCCATCCGTTCCCGCGGGGTTCACCCCGACCGGAACGATCTCGACACCCACCGATCGACGCCGCGTGGTCTTCGCGACCGTCGTGGGCACCACGGTCGAGTGGTACGACTTCTTCATCTACGCGCAAGCGGCGGGCCTCGTCTTCGCCGCCGTCTTCTTCGAACCCGCGGGCCCGGGCATCGCGCTGATCCTGTCGTTCCTGACGGTAGGGCTCAGCTTCCTGTTCCGCCCGCTCGGCGCCTTCCTGGCCGGACACTTCGGCGACAAGTACGGCCGCCGCGTCGTGCTCATGGTCACCCTGATCCTCATGGGCGTGTCGACCACCCTCGTGGGTCTGCTCCCGACCTACGCGGCCATCGGCATCGCCGCTCCGATCCTGCTGATCTTCCTGCGCATCCTGCAGGGCATCTCGGCCGGGGGCGAGTGGGGTGGCGCAGTGCTCATGGCCGTCGAGCACGCTCCGAAGAACCGGCGCGGACTCTTCGGTGCCTCGCCGCAGATCGGCGTGCCGATCGGCCTCTTGCTGGCATCCGGGATGATGGCGATCATGGCGCTCATCGCTCCGGGTGACGCCTTCATCGAATGGGGATGGCGCGTGCCGTTCCTCTTCAGCGTCGTGCTGATCTTCGTCGGGTACTACATCCGCAAGCGCGTCGAGGAGAGCCCGGTCTTCGTCGAACTGGCCGAGCGCCGAGAAGAGACCAAGACCCCCATCGTGCAGCTCTTCCGCAAGCACTGGGCGCTCGTGATCATCGCCGCGTTCGTCTTCGCGGGCAACAACGCGGCCGGGTACATGTCCACCGGGGGCTACATCCAGAACTACGCGACCAACCCCGCGGGCCCGATCGGGCTCGACCGCGGTCCCGTGCTGTGGGCGGTCGCCGGAGCATCCGTGGGCTGGCTGATCTTCACGTGGCTCTCGGGCTGGCTGAGCGACATCATCGGCCGGCGCACCACCTACATCATCGGCTGGATCGCCCTCGCGATCGGTGCCGTCGCGCTGTTCCCGCTCGTGAACACCGGCGAGATCGGGCTGCTGTTCCTGGGGCTCCTCATCCTGACGGTGGGTCTCGGCTTCACCTACGGACCGCAGGCGGCGCTGTACGCGGAGCTGTTCCCCGCATCGGTGCGCTTCTCGGGGGTGTCGATCTCGTACGCGATCGGCGCGATCCTCGGCGGCGCGTTCGCCCCGACGATCGCCACCGCGCTCGTGCAGGCCACCGGCACCACGTGGTCGGTCGCGATCTACCTCGTCGGCATGGCCGGGCTCGGCCTCATCGCCACGCTGCTGCTGCGGGACCGCCGTGGCATCCCGCTCGGGCCGGACAACGAGGCCGAGCAGGCGGTGTCGCCGATCTACGGGGTATCGAGGTCCTGACCCTCCCGTCCGCGCAGAACGGCGGAGATCGTCACCGGCACGCCGGGTGGGAGGGTGCCCACCCGGCGTGCCGATGCACGTCTCCGCCGTCGTGCTCACCGCGTGATGACCTTCGGGGCGGCGACGGCCTTCAGGCCTTCCTTCCCGAACTCCATCCCGTAGCCCGACCCCTTCACGCCGCCGAACGGCACGAGCGGGTTGAGCGTGCCGTGCTGGTTGATCCACACGGTGCCCGCCTGCAGGCGCTCGGCCACCGCGAGGGCGTCGTCGACGTCGGAGCTCCAGACCGAGGCGCCGAGGCCTTGGTCGGTCGCGTTCGCCCGGGCGATGGCGTCGTCGAGGTCGGTGTAGCGCAGCACCGGGATGACGGGGCCGAACTGCTCCTCGCGCACCAGCGCCGCGTCGTCGTCGATGTCGGCGACGACCGTGGTGCGGTAGAAGTGCGCCCCGAGGTCGGGGGCGGCGCTTCCACCCGTGACGATGCGCGCGCCGCGCTCCCGGGCGTCGTCGACCAGGCGCGAGACGATCTCGAACTGCTGCGCGGTCGACAGCGGACCGAGGGCGCTGCCCTCGTCGGTGCCCGGTCCCATCGGGGTCGCCTCGGCGAGCTCGGCGAGCGCGCTGACGACGTCCTCGTAGAGGGAGTCGTGCACGTAGAGGCGCTTGAGCGCGGCACACGTCTGGCCGGTGTTGATGAAGATGCCCCAGAACAGACCCTGGGCGATCGCGGCGACATCCGTGCCCGGAAGCACGATGCCGGCGTCGTTGCCACCGAGCTCCAGCGTGAGGCGCGCCAGGTTGTGCGCCGAGCCCTCGATGATGCGCCGGCCGGTGGCCGTCGAACCGGTGAACATGATCTTGTCGAGGTCGGGGTGCGATGCGATCGCCTCGCCGACGTCGCGGCCGCCGGCGACCACGGTGAGCACGTCCTCGGGCAGGTGCCGGTTCATGAGCGCTGCCACGGCCAACACGCTGAGCGGGGTGTATTCGCTGGGCTTGGCGACGACCGTGTTGCCCATGCGCAGCGACGGCGCGATCTGCCAGATCGCGATGAGCGCGGGCCAGTTCCACGGTCCGATCGCGCCCACGACCCCGAGCGGGGCGTAGTGGAGTTCGGAGCGCGTACCCTCGGCCTCGAACAGCACCTCGGGCTCGAGCACGGTGTCGGCCGCCTGGCGGATCCACACCGCGCAGCCGGCGGCCTCGAAGCGGGCACCCGGTCCGTTGAGCGGCTTCCCCTGTTCGCGCGCGATGATCTGCGCGAGCTCTTCGGCGTGCGCGTCGATCTCGTCGGCAGCCCGATGCAGGATGGCCGAGCGCTCGGCGTGCGTGAGCGCCGCCCACGCCGGTTGGGCTGCGCGGGCCGCACTCACCGCCCGCGCGAGATCGGCCGCCGTGTGCATCGGCGCGTAGCCGATGGTCTCCCCACTGGCAGCGTCGGGGATCGCGCGGCCGACCGCTTCGTCGACCGTGATCTCGGCGAGCAACGTCGCCGTGTGCGTCTGTGTCATCTGATCCTCCCTGAGCAGATCCATGCGCTCAGTCAACCCGCGCGAGCCGGAGGGCTCTCGGGCTGTGGCGCACGCCACGTGTCGTGGAGCGAACAGTCCGCGTCGGGAGGATCAGTCCGCGAGCGCCGCGGCATCCAGGTGCAGAAGGCGGTGATCGCGCGGGCCGTGCCCGTACGTCGATTTGAACAGCTTGCTGAAGTGACTGGGGTCGATGAAGCCCCGGGCCTGCGCGATCTGCACGATCGACCGCGAGGTCTGCGCCGCGTCTTCGAGATCCAGCCGGCAGCGCTCGAGGCGCCGCGAACGGATGTAGCCCGAGACGGTCTCGCCCTCGTCCTGGAAGAGGTATTGCAGCTGGCGAGCCGAGATGAAGTGCGCTCGGGCGATCGTGTCGGTGTTCAGGCCGGGGTCGTCGAGATGGGCGTCGATGTAGTGCGCGACGGCGTCGAGCGTGACGCGCCACGGCTCGCGTGCGGTCGAGCTCTGCAGTTCGGCCGAGAGCAGCGCGGTGATGAGGTCGAAGGCGCTACGGATGATGCGCGCGCCGTTGACGCCCTCGAGCTGGTCGAGGTCTTCGGCGAGGTGCTGCATGAACGGGCAGATGACGCGCCCGACGCCCGTGTCGCCGCGCAGGCGCACCGCGGTGACGGTGGGCACGAGGTTGGCCGAGAGTCCGAGCATGCTGTGCGGGAACATCATCACGAGCGAGCGCATCTCACCGGCGTACTCGAGCGTGTACGGGCGCGCCGTGTCGTAGATGGCGACGTCGCCGGGGGAGAGGTGGGCGCTGCGACCGTCCTGCATCACGAGCCCGGTGCCGGTCAGTTGCATGCTGAGCTTCAGGTGGTGCGGGTCGTCGCCGCGGATCGACGCCGGCGAGCGGTGCACCCGATGCGAGGATGCCGCGATGTCGGTGACGCACGTACCGTCGACGACCCGGGTGCGCAGGCTCCCGGAGAACCCGTCGGGGTCGATGGTCGACAGGGCGAGGGGGACGAATCGGTTGCCGACGAGGCGGACCCATTCGTCGAAGCTCACACCGTGGTGGTTCTGCATGTCGCGCGCCGTCGGGACCGGGTGCTCCATCGCCTGCCTCCTTGCAGTGACGTCGAAACGTGGACCCAGCCTAAACGCGCCCGCGGACGCGCGCCCGAGACCCCGGCCGATGTGCGCCGACCGCCATGGCGCTTGCGCCGTGGGCCATGCGGTCGCGGCATCCGCACCGACACACTTGTCCGACGGGACGCCGGTCCCGCACGAATCCATGCGAGGGAGCATCAGGTGATCCGCGACGATCTGTACGACATCGGTCTGCGCCAGCGGCGCGACATGTTCGGGCCCGAGGGGGCGGAGGGACAGGTCGAGAACACGACCGACCTCAACGACAAGATCCAGGACTTCGTCACCCGGTACTGCTTCGGTGACATCTGGCAGCGCGACGGTCTGTCGCTCACCGACCGCAGCAAGGTGACCCTCGCGATGCTCATCGCGCAGGGCAAGGCGCACGAACTGCGCATCCATACGCGCGGCGCACTCGCCAACGGCGTGCCGGTGCTCGAACTGCGCGAGGTCATCGTGCACTCGATGCTCTATTGCGGCATCCCCGCCGCCGTCGAGGGACTTCGCGCGCTCGAGGAGGTGCTCGCCGAGAAGGGCCTGCCGTCCAGCGTCGACGGTGAGGCAGAGAAGGCCGGGGTGCCGGCATGAGCGGAGGGACGAGCCCCGTGGCCGGCGTGCGCACCGTCGGATTCATCGGTCTGGGCACCATGGGCGACCCCATGGTCACGAACATCGCGTCCTCCGGAGCGTTCGAGCGCGTGCTCGTGCACGATGTCGACGTCGAGCGCGCGGCAGCGCTGGCGGCCCGCATCGGTGCCGAGGCCGCGGCCGACATCACCCACCTCTCCGCCTGCGAGGTCGTGGTGCTCATGCTGCCCACGAGTGCGATCGTGCGCGCGGTGCTGGTCGACGACGACGGTGCCCCGCGCATCCCGTCTCCGCGCGGCACCGTGTACGTGGACATGAGTTCGTCCGACCCGACCGAGACGGTCGAGACCGGACGCCTCCTGGCTGCGGCGGGCCTGCACCTCGTCGACGCCCCGGTGTCGGGGGCACGCGAGCGCGCGATCGCGGGGACGCTCGCGATCATGATGGGCGCGGACGACGAGGATGCCGCAGGGCGGGCCGTTCCCGTCGTCGACACGATGAGCGCCCGCATCTTCCGCACCGGTGGTCTGGGCACCGGGCATGCGATGAAGGCGCTGAACAACTTCGTGGCCGCGGCGGCGTACACCGCGTCGACGGAGGCGCTGACGGCGGGCGCCCGATTCGGGCTGGACCCCGCGGTGATGGTCGACATCTTCAACGCCTCGACCGGGCAGAGCTTCGTGACCACGCACGTCCTTCCCGACCACATCGTCGACGGCCGATTCGCCTCGGGCTTCGCGCTGCCGCTCATGACCAAAGACGTGCGGATCGCGCAGAAGGTGCAGCGGGCGACGGGGCATGACGCACCCGTGTGCGATGCCGTGGCCGGCGCGCTCGGCGATGCGCTCGACGCCCTCGGCAACGTCGACCACACTCGCGCGTACGAGTTCTGGAACGAGCGCTGAGATGACCGTCGCCGCTTCCGCGCCGACGCGGACTTCGCGCTTCGATCGGTATCTGCGGGGCCAGAGCGCCGTGCTCGGCGTGATCGCGGCGAGCGCTCTCGTCGTGCTGATGCTGGCCACGGTCATCGACGTCATCGTGCGCTTCTTCGCCCGGGCGAGCGTGCCGGGAATGATCGAGGTCGCCGAGTCCGCCCTGGTCGCCTCGGTGTTCCTGGGCCTGGCATGGACGTCGATGCAGGGCGGGCATGTCGCGGTGTCCATCGTCACCGATCGCCTCAGGCCGGTTCTCGCGCGCGCGGTGTCGGTCGTGGTGTGGGTCCTGAACGCGGGCCTGCTGGCGTGGATGACGTATGCGTCGGTGATGCGCGCGCTGCAGGCGACCGCGTTGAACGAAACGCGATTCGGCCTCGTCCAGTGGCCGGTCTGGCCGTTGCGCTGGGTGATCGCGGTCGGACTCGGGCTGTGGCTCGTCGTCGCGATCGCGAACGTCGTGCGCACCATCCGAGGACGTGCGGCCTACGGCGAAGACGCCGAGCCCACGGTCGACGCGTGAGCGCCGGCCGGAAAGACAAGGAGTGAATCCATGCTGGTGACGATCATCGTGCTCGCGGTCGTGGCACTGCTCATTCTGCTGCTGATGGCCCGGATGCCGGTGGCCCTCTCGCTCGCTCTGTCGGGGGCCCTGGGTCTCGGGGTGCTGCAGGGGACCACGTACGCAACGAATGTGCTCGGCTCGGTGCCGTTCTCGGCCACCGCGAGCTTCTCGCTCACGATCATCCCGATGTTCATCCTGATGGGGATGCTGGCGATGCGCGCACGGATCGCCGAGCACGTGTTCGCGATCGCCAACCACTTCGTGAGCCGGTTCCCCGGGGGACTGGGCGTCGCGACCGTCATGGCGTGCGCGGGGTTCTCGGCCGTCTCGGGATCGAGCATCGGGACGGCGGCGACCATGTCCAAGCTCTCCGTCGGAGAGATGCGCGCCTACGGCTATCCGGCGGCGCTCGCGACGGGCATCGTCGCCATCGCGGGCACGCTCGGGGTCATCATCCCGCCGAGCACGTTCCTCGTGCTGTACGCGATCATGACGGGAGAGTCCGTCGCGCAGATGCTGGCGGCGGGCATCGTCCCGGGCCTGTTGACGGCGGTGGGCTACATCGCGTACATCCTCATCCTCGGCCATCGCCAGATCGTGCGGAGCGACGTCGGGCTCGAAGACGTCGTCGTCGAGGCGCGCACCGCAGCGGCGGCCGCGGCGCGGGGCGGCGCCCCGACGGAGGCGCCCGTGCACTCGGCCTCGATCGACGCCGCGTTGCACGCCGCACCGAACACCGGGGCGGTGCGTCAGTCCTACGGGCTGACCGTGCGCACGCTCCCGTGGCGCGGGCTCGTCCGCCTCGGCCTGATCTTCCT
>NZ_CAKKMM010000092.1:0-12514 GCF_918698205.1 Microbacterium sp. Bi128
GGCGACATGGCGCGGGGCACTGACGACGCGCTCGAGCCCGCGCGCATGCCAGGGGCCGGACCGCGCCGTCACCGCCGGGTCGCGCAGGTCCAGCGCGAACAGCTGCCGGCGCTCGTCGTCGACCCAGGCGGTGACGAGCGCGTGCGTGAGGTGTGCGGCGAGCGAGCACCACGGTTTCGTGCCGTGCAGCGTCCAGGTTCCGGCATCCTGCCGCGCCTCCAGGCGCATCCCCGGACCCTCGGCCGCGAAGACGCCCCAGGCGCCGTCGCGGTCGACGTCCAGCGCGATTCCCGCGGCGGCGGCCTCGTCGAGGATGCCGAGGGCGTCGAGGTGCGGTTCCAGCACCCGGGCGGCGGCGACGTCGCGCGCGGCGACCGACGCGAGCAGCTCCCCCGTCGCCGCGACCGAGCGGGGCCGTCGGTGCCGAAGCCGTGCACGGCATCCGCGCTCGTCAGGGCAGCACGGACGTCGTCGAGACCCGGGGTGTCGGCGGAAGTGAGGAGGGGGAAGGGGGGATGAACGGCGTCGCTCATTCCTGGAGTCTTCCGGTGCGCATCGGATCCGTCGAGGCTTTGACAGCGGCCCCCGTTCCCGACAGGGTGTCGCCGTCAGCGCCGCGCACGCAGCAGCGTGTCGGCGTGCGCGAGGACGCGCAGCAGCTGCGGGAAGCGCGCCGCCGGTCCCTTTCGCGGCAGTCGGTCCAGCGCCGCTTCATCGCCGGGCAGCCGGTGCTGCTGACCGCGCACGAGCCGCCGGGTGGCGTTCAGGAGCGCCAGGGGGTGGGTCTCGAGGGCACTGTGGCCGTTGTGGAGCCGCACGAGCGTGGCATCCGGGACCGCGCGCGCGACGCGCTCGGCGATCGCGGGAGGAGTGCGAAGATCGCGGTCGCCCGAGAGCAGCACGACCGGCCAGGTGAACGCGGCCACCGCGGCCGTCAGGTCGTAGGGCTCCCCCGCGAACGCCGGGTACCGCCGGGCGAGCGGCGCGTAGGTGAGCGCCGGATCGAGGGGGAGGCCGTCGGGCGGCGCGCCGTAGTGCAGCTCGCGGAAGGCGATCGTGCCCACGACGCCGAACTCGTACACCCCCGGAATGCGCGCGACCGACCCGTCGCGCGTGGCGTACGCGGCGAGCGCGTGCCACGCGAACCCGGGCCGGTGTCGGACGAGCGGCAGCACGAGCTCGGGGCCGGCGAGCTCGTACGCGGCCCGCACGACGTCGAGCACGACGCGGTCGTCGACCCCGTCGGCGACGAGTCCGCGCACACCGCGGGCGATCTCGTCGTCGCCGTCCCAGAAGAGGGCCCGCAGATGCGCGCGTTCGAGGTCGAG
The DNA here is from genome assembly GCF_918698205.1 of Microbacterium sp. Bi128. Classification (NCBI taxonomy): domain Bacteria; kingdom Bacillati; phylum Actinomycetota; class Actinomycetes; order Micrococcales; family Microbacteriaceae; genus Microbacterium; species Microbacterium sp. Bi128. The sequence continues at coordinate 1,329 of NZ_CAKKMM010000092.1, forward strand.
ATCGTGGGCGGACTGCAGGGCCGAGTCGAGCAGCATTCCGGCGACGCGTTCCGGATGCCGGGCCCCGAAGCCCGACGCGAGGTAACTGCCGTACGACGAACCGACCACGAACGCCCGGTCGGCTCCCTCGGCGTCGAGCACGGCGGCGAGGTCGTCGAGCACGGCGGTGACCCGCATCGCGGCGGGGGGCAGGTCGCGACCGGCGAGGTCGCGGCGAGAGCGCCCGACGCCGCGATGCTCGACCATGATCAGGTCGAGGCCGCCCCCGGCCGCCCACCGGCGCAGGCCCCGGTAGGGCAGCATCGAGAGCAGTCCGGGGCCCCCGGGGATGACGAGCACGGGCGTGGCGGTGCGAGGCCCCGACCGCACGTACGTCAGGTCGAACGCCGGCGCCCCGTCCGTGGCCGGTCGTCGCACGCTCCGCACGGACTCACCCATGCTCCGCACGCTACCGCGCGTCGGGCGGGTCAGGGGCGGACGAGGGGTCCGACCACGGCCAACAGGCGCAGCCGGTCGGCGCTCTCGCTGCCGGGCACCGCGGTGTACACGAGGAGCGAGTGGGACGTCTCGGGATCGATGAGGGTCTGACAGTGCAATTCGAGAGCGCCGACCGACGGGTGGACGAACGTCTTGGTCTGTCGCGGACGCAGCCCGACCTCGTGCGCGGCCCACAGCGTGCGGAATTCGGCGCTGCTTTCGAGCAACTGGTCCGCGAGCAGAGCGGCGCGTGAGCCGGGTCCGCGGCGGCCCGCCAGTTCTCGCAGACCGGCGGCGAAAAGGCGACTGAGGAACTCGTGTTCCTCAGGGGCGTACAGCGCCCGCGTCGCCGGGTCACTGAACCACCGGTAGCCGAGGCTCCGCTCCGGTCCCGTGCGCACAGACGCATCCCCGGTCAGGGCGGCTCCCAGAGGCGATTGTCGGAGCGTCTCGCCCAGCTCGGTGATGATCTCGGCAGGGGTGTCGTCGAGACGGTCGAGGATGCGCTGAAGTCCGGGGCTGATGTGCTCCGTCATGGAACCCCGTTCGTCGGGCACATGTCCGGCCACGCGGAAGAGGTGGTCGCGCTCAGCGCGGGTGAGGTGGAACCCCTGGGCGATCGCGCCGAGCATCTGCGGCGACGGCTGCGGTCCGCGTTCGCGTTCCAGCCGTGCGTAGTAGTCCGTGGACATGTGCGCGAGCGCAGCCGCCTCCTCCCGGCGGAGTCCGGGCGTGCGGCGGCGCGGGCCCCGCGGGAACCCGACGTCCTCGGGCTGGAGCGCTTCGCGACGGGTGCGGAGGAAGTCCGCGAGAGCCGACCGATCGATCATGCTCCCCTGTCTACCCGTCGCCCGGCCCCGGAACCAGGACGCGGTGATCCCCCTTTCGGGGGACCGCGCAGCAGGGGATCGACGGGTCCTGGCTCGCGACGACCGATCCGCGCACGCTGGCAGGACACCGACCGAGGAGACACCGTGACCGACATCGACATCCCCCTTCCCTCCCTCGCCGGCCGACGCGCCGTCCTCACCGGCGGGAGCGACGGCATGGGACTCGTCATCGCCGAACGCCTCGCTGCCGCTGGAGCGGAGATCGTGCTCCCCGTCCGCAACCGCACGAAGGGCGATCGCGCCGTCCGGTCGATCCGCGACCGCGTGCCCGGCGCGCGACTCGAGCTGCGCGACCTCGACCTCTCGTCGCTGTCGAGCGTCGCCGCTCTCGGCCGGGACCTGCGGGCCGACGGCCGCCCGGTCCATCTGCTGATCAACAACGCCGGGGTGATGACCCCGCCCGAACGGCAGACGACGGCCGATGGCTACGAACTCCAGTTCGGCACGAACCACCTCGGCCACGTCGCCCTGGTCGGCCAGCTGCTGCCGCTCCTGACTGCCGGCCAGGCGCGTGTCGTGACGCAGGTGAGCATCGCGGCCGCGCGCGGCCGCATCGCCTGGGACGACCTCCAGGCCGAGCGGTCGTACGACGGCCAGCGCGTGTACTCCCAGTCCAAGATCGCCCTGGGTCTGTTCGCTCTCGAACTCGACCGCCGCAGCCGGGCGGCGGACTGGGGGGTGACGAGCGTGCTGTCGCACCCCGGCGTGGCCCCGACGAGCCTCCTCGCCGCTCGCCCCGAGATCGGCCGCATGACCGACACCCCGCACGTCCGCGCCATCCGCTGGATGTCGCGTCACGGCATCCTCGTCGGCACGGTGCGTTCGGCCGCCCAGCCCGCGCTCCTGGCCGCGACCACGACGTCGCCGCGCACCGACGTCCTCTATGGCCCGCGCGGACCGCTGCACGTCGGCGGCCGGGCGGCCACGCACGCCCTGTACCGACCCCTGCGCGACAAGGGCGAATCGACACGGGTCTGGGAGGAGTCGGAACGGCTCGCGGGGGTCGCGCTGAGCGTGTGAGGGCGCACCGGCGCACCGGGCCACCCGGGCGCAGATGCCCCCGGCCGGATCGTGCCGGTTGGCTGTGAGTTCCGGTCCCGGCGGGGCCGGGGCGCCGCGCGCTCCTTAGGCTCCGATCGTGGCCCCCACGTCGTCTCGAACCCCCGATCTGCTCGCGGCCGTCGCCGGCGTCTCGGCCACGGCGCTCGGTGCCGGGCTCGGCGAGCTCGCCGCGGCCGTGGTCGCTCCCTCGGCGAGTCCTTTCGCGGTCATCGGCGGCGGGATGATCGACATCGCCCCGACGTGGGCGAAGGACCTGGCCATCAGCTGGTTCGGGACGGCGGACAAAGCTGCGCTGCTCGTCGGCATCGCGATCCTCCTGCTCGCCGTCGCGGCCGTCGCCGGAGTGGTCGAGCGCCGCCGGCCCCCGTGGGGCCGCGTTGTCCTCGCGGCGCTCGGCGGTGTGGGCGCGATCGTGTCGATGACGCGGGCCGATGCCGGCATCCTGTCGCCGGTGCCGTCGCTCGTCGCCGGGGTGGCGGCGGCCGTGGGAGGTGCGGTGCTCATCGCCCGGCTCCCGCGGCCCCTGCCCACGGATCCTCCGGCCCGGCCCGCCGCCGAGGGACCGTCGCGGCGCAGCGTCCTCGTGCTCTCCGGCGTCGCGGTGGTCGGCGGCGTGCTCGCCGCGCTCGGTTCGGCCGCGATGCGCGGCGGTGCGCAAGCGACCTCGGCGATCCGCGCCGCGCTCCGGTTGCCCACGCCCGCCGTCACGGCAACGGTCCCCGCGGCGGCGGAGCTCGGCATCCCCGGACTCTCCCCGGTCATCACGCCCGCGGCGGATTTCTACCGCATCGACACCGCGCTCGTCGTGCCCCAGATCGATCCGTCCGAGTGGAGTCTTCGCATCCACGGTCTCGTCGAGGAGGAGGTCGTGCTGCGGTGGGACGACCTCGTCGCCCTCCCCCAGCGCGAGACGGTCGCAACCCTCGTGTGCGTGTCGAACGCGGTGGGCGGATCGCTCATCGGCACGGCCCGGTGGTTGGGCGTCCCGATCCGCGATCTGCTCGCGCGGGCGCGGCCGACCCCGGATGCCGACATGGTGCTGTCGCACTCCATCGACGGTTTCACCGCGTCCACGCCGCTGGAGGCGCTGACCGACGAGCGGGAGGCGCTCCTCGCCATCGGCATGAACGGCGAACCCCTGCCCATCGAGCACGGCTTCCCGGTGCGCATGGTCGTGCCCGGACTGTACGGCTACGTGTCCGCCACCAAGTGGGTCACCGAGCTCGAGGTCACCCAGTACGCCCGCGCCGAGGGGTACTGGACCTCGCGGGGCTGGTCGGCGCGCGGCCCGGTGAAGCTCGCGTCCCGCATCGACGTACCCCGCGCGGGAGCCCGCGTCGACGCCGGCCCGGTCACGATCGCCGGTGTCGCCTGGCAGACCCACGTCGGCGTCTCGGGTGTCGAGGTGCAGATCGACGACGGGCCGTGGCAGCCGGCGACGCTCGCCAGCGCGATCTCGTCCGACACGTGGGTGCAGTGGAGTCTCCCCTGGGATGCCACCAGCGGCCCCCACACGATCCGCTGCCGCGCCACGTCCACCGAGGGCGACACGCAGACGCCCGCGCACGCCGCCCCCGCCCCCAACGGCGCAACGGGCTGGCACGAGCTCCCCGTCACCGTCGCGTGAGGGGTCATTTTCTGTCGCCTTGAGCGATGCGAAGCGACAGAAATTGACCCCTCACGCGGCTAGGACAGGGCGTGGCGCAGTTGCTCGATCGCCCAGTCGATCTCGGTGCCGCGGATGGTCAGGGGCGGGGCGATGCGGATCGTCTGGCCGTGCGTGTCCTTCACCAGCACGCCGCGCGACAGGAGCTTCTCGGCGATCGCACGGCCTGTGCCGACGGCCGGGTCGATGTCGACGCCCGCCCACAGACCGGCGACGCGCACGGCGGTCACGCCGTGTCCGACGAGGCTCTCGAGACCGTGCGCGAGGTGCTCGCCGAGCGCCTTCGCGCGGGTCTGGAACTCACCGGATGCCAGCATCTCGACGACGCGCAGTCCCACGGCCGCGGCGAGCGGGTTGCCGCCGAACGTCGAGCCGTGCTCGCCGGGGCGGATGACGCCGAGGACGTCCTCGTTCGCGACGACCGCCGACAGGGGCAGGATGCCGCCGCCGAGGGCCTTGCCGAGCAGGTACACGTCGGGGACGACACCCTCGCGGTCGCACGCGAACGTCTCGCCGACGCGTCCGAGACCCGACTGGATCTCGTCGGCGATGAAGAGCACGTCGTTCTCGGTGCAGAACTCGCGCACCCGGCGCAAGAACCCGTCGGGCGGGATGACGACGCCGGCCTCGCCCTGGATGGGCTCGATGAGCACCGCGGCGGTGTTCTCGTCGATCGCCGCAGCGATGGCATCCGCGTCGCCGTACGGCACGTGCACGAAGCCCGGCGCGTACGGACCGAAGTCGTCGTGCGCCGTGGGGTCGTCGCTGAAGCCGACGATCGTCGTGGTGCGGCCGTGGAAGTTGCCGTTCGCGACGATGATCGTCGCGGCATCCGGGGCGATGCCCTTCGAGCGGTAGCCCCACGCGCGGGCGACCTTGATGCCGGTCTCGACCGCCTCGGCGCCGGTGTTCATCGGCAGCACGAGGTCTTTGCCGCACAGCTCTGCGAGCGCCGTGCCGAACGGACCCAGCCGGTCGTTGTGGAACGCGCGGCTCGTGAGGGTGAGGCGCTCGAGCTGCTCGCGGGCGGCCGCGAGGATCGCCGGGTGCCCGTGCCCGAAGTTCAGCGCGGAGTACGCCGAGAGCAGGTCGAGGTAGCGCTTGCCTTCGACGTCGGTGACCCAGACGCCCTCGGCGCGCGCGGCGACGACGGGCAGCGGGTGGTAGTTGTGCGCGACGTGCGCGCTCTCGGCGGCGATGAGCTGCGCGCCCAGGTCGTCGACGGCGGTGCTCATCGGGTGCCCCCGCGCAGCTCGAGCGTGCAGCACTTGATGCCGCCGCCGCCGAGCAGGAGCTCGGACAGGTCGACGAGCACGGGGGTGTAGCCGCGCTCGCGCAGCTGCGCCTCGAAGCCCTTCGCGCGGGGCGAGATGATGACGTTCTTGCCGTCGCTGGCCGAGTTCAGGCCGAACACCGCGCCGTCGGCATCCGACACGCGGATCGCGTCGGGGTAGCGCTCGCGCAGGATCGCCTGGCTGCGCTCGTCGAACGCGTTCGGCAGGTACGCGATGTTGGCCTTCTCGACGCCGCCGGGGCCCTCGACGGGATCGAGCACGGCGATCGCGGTGTCGAGGTGGTAGAACCGCGGGTCCGTGAGGGTCAGCGAGACGACCTCGCGCGAGAAGACCTCGCCCACCTCGCGGTGGCTGTCGCCGGTGGAGCGGAAACCGGTGCCGGCGAGGATCGTGTTGCCGACGAGCAGAAAGTCGCCCTCGCCTTCGTTGACCTCGACGGGCTCGGCGACCTGGAAGCCGTTCGCCGCGAACCAGTCGATGAACGCGGGAGCCTCGTCGGCGCGCTCGCGGAAGCGGAACTTCGGGCCGTAGGCGACACCGTCGATCACGAAGCCGCCGTTGGCGGTGTAGACCATGTCGGGCAGTCCCTCGACGGGGTCGATGAGCTCGATCTCGTGGCCGAGCGACACGTAGGTGTCGTACAGCGACTGCCACTGGCGCACGGCCAGGTCGGTGTCGGTGGGGCGCGACGGCTCCATCCACGGGTTGATGCTGTAGCTGACGGTGAAGTGCTCGGGCCGGCACATCAGGTACCGGCGGTGCTGCTGCACGCGCTCGTTCGTCTCGGACTCGACGGCGGCGGCGGTGGGGTTCGCGGACATCTCTGCTCCTCGGAGAAGGTGCGGCGGACGCTGTCCTCTGGGCCCGGTGGCCCTTCGACCCGGCGGCACCCGAGGCACCGTGCGGGGAAAGGTCGGTCCGGGCACGCCGCGGCCATTGTCTCACGCGCGTGTACGGGCGCGCGAGCGACGGGCGCAACCTCAGCGATGCGCGCAAAGTCAGTGGCATCCGCACCATCCGACTGAGGTTGTGCGAATCGCTGAGCGAGCGCGCGGCATCCGGCGTCGCGGGGCGTCATCGACACGACCGTGCCACCGGCCCGTGGGAGGATGGCGGCGATGTCTGCCTCGACCGCGACCCTGGAATACTCCGTCGTCCTCGACGAATCCGCCGGTGTCGTCCGCATCCTCGACCGACGCGTGTTCCCCGCCCGGGTCGAATGGGTGGATGCCACGACCCCCGACGAGGTCGCCGCGGCGATCCGCGACATGGTGACCCAGAGCTCGGGCCCTCTCTACGCCGCGACCGCCGGGATGGCGCTCGCCGCACTGCAGGTGCGCGCGCTCCCCCTCGGCGAGGCGCGCACGGCCCTCGGCCGCGCCGGCCGCGCCCTCGCGACCGCCCGGCCCACGAACGCGCACCCGCGCGACGCCGTCGCGCGCATCCTCGACGCCGGCCGCGACGCGGACGACACCGACGCGCTCGTCGCGGCGACCCGCGAGACGGCGACCGCCGTCGACTGCGACTACCGCGAGGCGAGCCTGCGCCTGGGGCGCGCGACGCTGTCGCTGCTGCCCGAGTCCCCGCGCATCCTCACGCACTGCTGGGCCGACGCCTACCTGTTCGGTCTCGTCGCCGCGGCGCGCGAAGCCGGCCGCGAGATCGAGTGGATCGCGACCGAGACCCGCCCGTATCTGCAGGGCGCCCGGCTCACGGCGCACTCGCTGCGCGAACTCGACCAGAAGGTCACGCTCATCACCGACGGCATGGCCGCCGCCGCGCTCGCCTCGCCGCGGGGCGTCGGCACCGGCCCCATCGACGCCGTCGTCACCGCCGCCGACCGGGTCGCCCTCGACGGCTCGGTCGTCAACAAGGTCGGCACGCTCGCGCACGCGGCCGCGGCGGCGGCGTTCGGCATCCCGTACTTCGCGATGGTCGAGGCGCCCGATCCCGGTGCCCCCACCGGCGCCGACATCGTGATCGAGGACCGCGACCCCCGCGAAGTGCTCGAGGTACTGGGACAGCGGATCGCGAGTCCGCTCGTGACCGACGCGTGGTACCCGGCGTTCGACGTCACTCCCCCGCGCCTGGTGACCCGCATCGCCACGAGCCGCGGCACGTTCGAGCCCGCCCGCGTCGGCGAGCACTTCTCGACCGATCCGGATGCCACCGCCGTCGACGCCGCACCCGCGCTCCGCCGACGCCGCTCCCCCGCCGAACCCGCCCCGATCGCCGCGACCGTGCAGCCCGACACCGTCGCCTTCCGTCCCGTGTCCCCTTCTCCCGACGAGGATCCCCAATGACCGCCATCTCCGCCGACGTCGTCGTTCTCGACATCGAGGGCACCACGAGCGCCGCAGGGTTCATCCTCGGCGACCTCTACGACTACGCCCGGCCGCGCCTCGACGAGGTGCTCGGCCGCGACGACGACACCGTGCGCGCCGCGCGCGCCGACGCGATCGCCGAGACCGGCCTGGATGCCGACGCCTCCGACGCCGAGGTCGCCGAGGCGCTCCGCGGACTCATGTCCACCGACGTCAAGTCGACGCCGCTGAAGACGCTGCAGGGGATCATCTGGGCCGAGGGCTTCGCCGCGGGCGAGATCCACTCGCAGTTCTTCGACGACGTGCCCACGCGGCTGCGGGCGTGGAGCGACAACGGCATCCGTGTGGCCGTCTACTCGTCGGGCTCGGTCGCCTCGCAGGTGCCGTGGTTCCGCCACGCCCCGCAGGGAGACCTGACCGTGCTCGTCGAGGACTTCTTCGACACCGTGAGCGCCGGCCCCAAGAAGGAGTCCGCCTCGTACGACCGCATCGCCGCCGCGCTCGGGGTGGAGCCTTCGCGGGCCCTGTTCCTCACCGACCACCCCGACGAGGTCGCCGCGGCCCTCGCCGCCGGCTGGCAGGTCGTCGCGCTCGACCGCGAAGGGGAGCCCTGGCACGGCGCGAACTTCGCGGCCCCGGCGGTGGCATCCTTCGACGAGATCGGGCTCACCCGGTGACCCTCCCGCACGCCGACCGCGTCCGCGCGGCCGGTGCCGCCCTCGCGGCCGAGGCCTCGCGTTTCTCGGGCTACGGCTGGATGCGCGGCACCTCGGGCAACCTCTCGCTCGTGATCGACCGCGATCCGCTGGTGCTCGCCGTCACCGCCTCGGGCCTCGACAAGTCCGAGCTCACCGATCGCGACGTCGTTCTCATCGGCGCCGACGGCGACGCCCTCGACGCCGCCGACCCCCGCCCGCCCTCGGCCGAAGCGGGGCTGCACGCCCACATCGCCGCGCGCACGGGAGCGGGGGCGGTGTTCCACGTGCACGCATTCGACGCGGTCGTCGCGGGGCACCGGTGGCCGGGCGGGGTCGAGATCCGCGACATGGAGATGCTCAAGGGCATCGGCCACCGCGCCCACGACGAGACCGTGACGATCCCCGTGATCGCGAACGATCAAGACATGGCGGTCGAGGCCGCCCGCTTCGACGCGGTCTACCGGCCGGCGACCGCCGAGGTTCCCGAGGTCCCCGCACTCATCGTCGCGAGCCACGGCATGTACGCCTGGGGCGCCGACGTCGCCGCAGCCCGCCGACACCTCGAGATCACCGAGTGGCTGCTGCGCTTCGCCGTCGCGACGCGCTGAGGTCCGGCATCCCCGGGTCCCGGCACGCGACACCGCTGGGCGTTCCCTCGCCCTCATCCCGCGATAAACGCTTCCTGTACTGAGACACGCTCGCAGAGCGCGTTTTTCGGTACAGGAAGCGTTTATCGCTGGGGGCCGGGGCGCCGCGAGGCGGCCGCGGCACCCTCGGACTACCGCGTGAGCGCCAGCGCGCGAGCCTCGCGCTCCCAGGCCTGCGTCGCCATCTGCACGGCGTCCCACGGGGAGCCGAGCGGGGGCGTGTACGACAGATCGAGGTCGCTCATCTCGGCCACCGTCATGCCGTGGTGGAGCGCTGCGGCATAGGTGTCGACGCGCTTAGAGATCTCTGCGCCGCGCGTGCCGACGAGCTGCGCGCCGAGCAGACGCCCCTCGCGGGTGTCGCCGGTGATCCGAATGCTGATCGGGGTGGCGCCCGGGTAGTAGCGCTTGTGGTCGTCGGCGATCGCGGTGTGGCTGTGCGGCGCGAAGTCCGCGGCGACGGCCTCGTGGTCGCGCAGGCCGGTGCGCGCGGCGACGACATCGAACACCTTCACGACCTGCGTGCCGAGGCTGCCCGCGAACCGGGCGTCGCCGCCGATCGCGTTCTCGCCGGCGACGCGGCCCTGCTTGTGCGAGGTGGTCCCCAGCGGCAGGTACGTGACGCCGAGGAGACGGTGGTGGGTGACCACGCCGTCGCCGGCGGCCCAGACGTTCGGCAGACCCGTGCGCATCTGCTCGTCGACCACGACCGCCCCGCCGGCGCCGGTCGAGGCACCCGCCGCGGTGAGCAGCTCTGTGTTGGGGCGGACCCCGACCACGACCAGCACGAGGTCGGCGGTGTGCGCGACGGGCTCGCCGTGGCGCGTGCCGGTGACGGTGAGGCGACCGCCGTCACGGGCGACGGAGGCGACGCGGGTGTCGGTGCGGACGTCGACGCCGTGCCGAGTGAGCTCGTCGTGGACGAGGGAGCCGAGCTCGGGGTCGAGGGTCGACAGCACCTCGGGCCCGCGCTGGAGCTGGGTGACGTGGAGCCCCCGGACGGTGAGGGCCTCGGCCATCTCGAGACCGACGTAGCCGGCGCCGACGATGATCGCGCTCTGGGGCTCACGATCGTCGAGGTACCGCTCCAGCGCGAAGGTGTCGCCCATCGAGTGCAGCAGGTGCACGCCGTCGTCGGGTCCGAGCTCGTCGAGGCCCGCGATGCCGGCGGTCGCGGGCGACGCCCCGGTCCCGACCATGAGCGCGTCGTAGGGAATGGTCGACTCGGTGCCGTCCGCAGCGCGCACGGCGAGCGTCTGGCCGGCGACGTCGATGCCGGTGGCGAGGGTGTCCAGGCGCAGCGCCATGCCGGTGGCCTCGAGGTCGGCGTGGGTGCGGTGCGCCAGCGACTGCCACGGCTGCACCTCCCGAGAGAAGAAGTACGGGATGCCGCAGATGGAGAAGTTCGGGTACGCGTCGGCGACCACGACCGTGACGTCGACGGAGGGGTCGAGCTCACGGGCGCGCAGGGCGGTGGAGATTCCGGCGTCACTTCCGCCGATGGCAACGAGGTGCATGAGGACCTTTCAGGATCGCGTTTCGAGGTGCACGGGGGTCACGACCTCGCCCGCGGTCCGGGCGGCGGTCGGATAGAACAGGACCACGAGCGCGAGCCCGAGGGCAGCGCCGGCGAACTGCGCGAGGATGAACGGCGGCACGTCCGCGGGCGCGATACCGGCGAAGGTGTCGGTGAACATCCGCGCGATCGTCACGGCCGGGTTCGCGAACGACGTGGAGCTGGTGAACCAGTACGCCGCCCCGATGTAGGCCCCCACCGCGGCCGCGGTGGTCACGCCCGTGGAGGTCCGCGCGAGGGCGAAGATGAGCAGCACGAGCCCCGCGGTGGCCACCACTTCTGCCACGAGGTGACCGCCGGTGGCGCGCTCGTTCGCCGAGAAGGCGGGGGCGACGTCGAACATGACGCCGGCGAGGAGCGTCCCGGCTGTACCGCCGAGGATCTGCGCGGCGATGTAGGGGCCGAGGTCGCGCAGAGGCAGGCCGGTGCGCAGGCGACGCCCGAGCACCCAATCCGCGACCGACACCACGGGATTCAGGTGCGCTCCCGACACCGGCCCGAGCATGAGGATGATCACGGCCAGACCGAGAGCGGTGGCCAGGCTGTTCTCG
>NZ_CAKKMM010000093.1:0-12490 GCF_918698205.1 Microbacterium sp. Bi128
ACGGAGCCGTCGACTGGCTGCCGCTGCCGAACATCCACTCCCGCCCCGTGTTCGCGCGGATCGTCGACGAATCCTCCGGCGGGTGCATCGAACTCTCCCCGGTGGGCGAGTACACGGTGACGCGCCGATACGTCGCGCACACCAACGTGCTCGAGACGACCTTCACGACCGAGACGGGTGTGGCGAAACTGACGGATGCCATGGTCACGGGCATCGCCGGACGCCTGCCGTGGGCCGAGCTCGCGCGCCGCGTCGAAGGCGTGCGCGGCGAGGTCGAGTTCGCGTGGCGTGTGCAGCCGGGCACGATGCTGCGCTCCGCTTCGCCGTGGACCGAACGCATCGACGGGTTCTCGATCATGAGGATCGGGCACGTCTCGCTCGCCGTGGTCGGCGAGGAGCACGGCATCCAGGGGGATCCCGACGAGCGCAGCGAGAGCATCGCGGGCGGCTTCACCACGGAGAAGGGCTCGCGCCACCTCCTGGTCATCGCGGCGACCGAAGGAGAGCCGCTGCGGGTCCCCGACGCGAAGAATGTCGACCGCGGCATCGACCGGACGATCGACGGCTGGTCGGCGTGGTCGCAGGAATTCTCTTACGACGGTCCGTGGGCCGACGACGTGCAGCGCAGCGCGCTCGCGCTGAAGCTCCTGCTGTTCAGCCCCACCGGGGCGATCGCCGCGGCGGCCACGACCTCGCTCCCCGAGAACCCGCGGGGCGGCAAGAACTGGGACTACCGCTTCGCGTGGGTGCGCGATCTCGCCTACACCGCGCACGCGTGGGTCGGCTTCGGTCTGCGCGAGGAGACGCACGCGGCGATCTCGTGGCTGCTGCGCACGATCCGCGAGAACGGGCCCGAGGTGCAGGTGATGTACACCCTCGACGGTGGCGCCGACGTGGGGCTCGAGAAGCACGGGGTGCCCGGCTGGAACGGCAACCAGCCCGTCGTGACCGGCAACCCCGCGCAGGGGCAGCTCCAGCTCGGCGTGTACGGCGACCTCATCGCGATCTGCCGCACCTACGTCGAGGCCGGCAATCGGCTCGACACCCAGACGGGGCGCCTCCTCGCCGACGTCGCCGACCGCACGTGCGACCTGTGGCGACGCGAGGACTCGGGCATGTGGGAACTGCCCGAGCTCGAGCACTACACCTCGTCGAAGATGGGGTGCTGGAAAGCTCTCGACGACGCGCAGTGGCTCGCCGCCGGAGGCCACATCCTCGACAACGGCGACCGCTGGCGTGCCGAGCGCGACCGCATCCACGCGTGGGTCGAAGAGCACTGCTGGTCCGAGACGCTGCAGGCCTACACGCTGCGTCCGGGAACCGACGACCTCGACGCCTCGGTGCTCCTGCACGCTCCCACCGGCTTCGACCGGGGCGAGCGGATGTCGAAGACGGTGGATGCCATCACCGAACGCCTCGGAACCGCGAACCACCTCGTCTACCGGTACACCGGCATGGATCAGGAGGAGCACACCTTCGTCGCGTGCGCGTTCTGGCGCGCGACGGCCCTGGCGTGCGTCGGACGTCACGCCGAAGCGATCGAAGCCATGGATGCGCTCGTCGCCCAGGCCAACGACGTCGGGATCTACTCCGAGATGATCGCCGAGGACGACGGGGCGTTTTGGGGCAACCTCCCGCAAGCCCTCAGCCACCTCGCTCTCATCAACGCCGCTCTGGTGATCCGCGACGTCGTGGACGCCGCCGAGCTCGAAGACCACTGACCCGCGCCGGGGCGGCCTTCGCCTCGGCATCCCCTCGAAAGGACTCGTCATGACCACGCAGTACACCTTCACCGACCCCGCCAAGCTCTACGCCGACATCGAGCCGTCGAAGCAGCACCAGCCCGAGCCGGGGCTCGATGCCGAACTCACCCCGAAGGCCGCACTTGGCGAGGACACCTACGTCGGCAGCGGCCGCCTCGACGGACGCAAGGCCCTCATCACGGGAGCCGATTCGGGCATCGGTGCCGCCACGGCGATCGCCTTCGCCCGTGAGGGCGCCTCGGTGGCGATGTCGTACCTGCCGGAGGAGAAGGAAGATGCCGATCGCATCGCCGGCATCCTGCGCGAGGCCGGCGCGACCGTCGCGCAGATCCCCGGCGACCTGCGCGACCCGGAGTACTGCCGCGCGCTGGTCACGCAGGCGGTCGAGGAGCTCGGCGGTCTCGACATCCTCGTGAACAACGGCGGAAAGCAGTTGTTCAACGAGGATCTGACGACCCTCACCGACGAGCAGTTCGACGACACGTTCACAACGAACGTCTACGCGATGTTCTGGATCACCAAGGCGGCGCTGCCCCACCTGCCCGCCGGGTCGGCCATCATCAACACGACCTCGATCCAGGCCTATTCGCCCTCGGCGATCCTCGTGGACTACGCCTCGACGAAGGCGACCATCAACGCCTTCAAGAAGGCTCTCGGGCAGCAGCTGGCACCGAAGGGCATCCGCGTGAACGCGGTGGCTCCGGGCCCCATCTGGACGCCGCTGCAGGTGTCGGACGGGCAGCCCCAGGAGAAGGTCGCCGAGTTCGGCGAGGAGACCCCGCTCGGCCGCATGGGACAGCCCGCCGAGCTCGCCCCGGCCTACGTCTACCTGGCATCCGCGGAGTCGAGCTACGTCATCGGCGAGACGCTCAACGTCAACGGCGGCATGCCTACGCCGTAAGCGCCCGTCGTGACCGGTCGGGGTGCGCCCCGACCGGTCGCGAGAACAGGGGATGCCACGGGAACAGGCCGATTCATCGAGAATCGGCCTGTTCTGGGCTCACGGCCTGTTCTCGCTGCGACAACGCTGTCCGACCACGGCCCCCGCCGCCTCAGCCGAGGGACTTGCGATAGAAGATCTCGCCGTCGGGGGTGGTTTCGCTGCGGTGGTAGCCCTCCCGCTCGTAGAGGCGCTGGTTGGCCTCGCTGAGGCCGCCGGTGAACAGCTCCGCCTCGGTGGCGCCGTCGCGGCGACCGCGCTCCTCGACCGCGGCGAGGAGCGTCGAACCCAGTCCTGCGCCCTGCTGATCGGGGGCGATCGCGAGACGCCCGACCAGCAGCAGGTCGCCGGCCCGCCGCGCGCGCACGGCACCCACGAGACGGTGGCCGTCGATCGCCACGCAGCCGAGGTTCTCGACGAGCTCGGCTTCGAGCTCTTCGAGCGTCTGGGTGAGCGGGGGCATGTCGGGGTCACCGTAGATGAGAGCCTCGCTCGCGAAGGCGGCGCGTTGGATGGTCAACACCTCCCCGGCGTCCTCGGGGCGGATGTCGCGGATGACGGGCGCGTCGGTCATGGTGCTCCTGCTGCTCGGTCGTGGCTAACTATCGTTGGCGCGATGGGCGAACCTCCCACGGCGAGAGGTTAACTACTATGGGTGACGGTGCCGCTCATCGCCGGGCACACGCCCCCCATGAACGACTTCTACGACACCCGCGTCCGCACCACGGACGTCGCCACCACCGACGCGTGGTTGCGCGCCCAATACGGACGCGTCGACTTGCGCGCCGACGAGGCCGCCTACGCGGAGCACCTCGTCGGGGATGCCGCGTTCTCGCTGCGGCATCTGGAGTGGTCGGCCCGGGTCGACCTGTCCTACGAGTCGGACCGCTTCCTCGTCGTCAGCTCCACGCCCGGCTATGCCTGGAGCGTCGGGCAGGCCGAGGGGGAGTTCAGCGTCTCGCCGGGCATGCTGCAGCCGGGTGATCGGCTGGTGGCGCGCGTCGACCATCCCGACCTCGAGGTGGTCACCTTCGACCCCGAGCGGTTCGCTGCGACGGCCCGCACGCTGTATGGAGACGACGACCTCGACGTGCGTTTCCGCGGGGTCGATCCGGCATCGCCCGCGCTGCGCGACTACTGGGAGTCGACCCTGCGATGGGCTCGGACCCAGGTGTCGATCATGGCCGAGCCGCTCGTGCGCGCCCACGTGCACCGCACTCTCGCGGTCGCGGCGCTCGAGGTCTTCCCCCTCGTCGCCGACGCGCGGGAGCGCCGGGCCTCGGCGCTGGAGCAGGCGGCGGTGTATCGATCGGCGACCGCGTGGCTCGACGACCACGCCTCCCTCCCCGTCACGATCGAGGACGCCGCCCGCGCGGCCGGATCGTCGACCGGCGGACTGCGCCGCGCGTTCGCGGCGAACGGGTGCGTGGCATCCACCCCCGAGGAGTACCTGCAGCTCGCACGGCTCAGCGCCGCACACCGCGACCTCGTGACGGCCGACCCCGCGTGCACGACGCTCGCCCTGGTCGCGCGCCGATGGGGCTTCACGAACGTCGAGTCCTTCGCGGTCGCCTACCGCGCCGCGTATCGTCGCGAGCCGCAGGCCACCCTCGACCGCTGAATCAGCGATCGCGGTCGGTGTATTCGCCCGGCCGGTCGGTGTCGTCGCGTGCCTCGTCCCCCGTCGGCAGCTGCACGTCGGTGTAGGACCCCGGTTCGTCGGAGCGGGGGTGGGCGGTCGTGCCGTCGGCGCGCTCGGTGTCGACGTACTCACCGGGCTCATCGAGGTTGCGGCCCGCTTCCTCGCCGTCGGGGAGCTCCACTTCGGTGTATTCGCCCTCTTCGGGTCCGGTGCCGTGCCCCGTGGTGTCGCGATCGCCCATGATGCGCCTTTCTCGTCGTGGTAGATCCGAGGCTAGACCGGCTGGGGCGCGCGCGACGAGAGCTTGACAGTCGTTTGCGTCGTGGGGTCTCCGTGTCAAGGGTGCGGGCGCGCCTGCGGTGGGGGAGGAGAGTGGATGCCATGCCAGCTCTCGCCATCCTCCTCATCGTCGTCGGTCTCGTCTTCCTGTTCCTCGGTATCTTCGTCGAGGCCGTGAAGTTCCTGCTCTGGATCGGCATCGTCATCCTCATCGTCGGCGTGATCGCCGCGCTGCTGCGCTTCGTGCGCCGCAACACCTGATCGCCCGCGCGAGACCCCGGGTTCAGGCCGAGAACAGGTCGCGGGCCCGGGGTCTGCGCATCTCTGCCACCGCGTCGAGCGCCGGGCCCAGGTCGGGGTGCTGGAACTCGAAGCCGGCGTCGGTCAGGACCCGCGGCACGGCCCACCGGCTCTTCAGGACCAGCTCGGGCTCGCTGCCCAACACGGCCATCGCCGGATCCAGCATCCACCGGAACGCGGGAAGCCCCAGGGGCATTCGGGCGATCCGTCGCACGTCGGCCATGAGGGTGCGGTTGTCGCTCACGTTCGGTGCCGCGAGGTTCACCGGGCCCGCGATGTCGTCGCGGTCGCGGAGGAAACGTACCGCACCGACGATGTCGTCGATGTGGATCCAGCTGAACTTCTGGCCCCCGCGGGTGCGATGCCAGTGAGACCAGGGGGCACCGGTGGGCTGCGCACCGATCCCGCGGTACCGGCGGTGCGGAAACCACCAGCTGTCGATCTGCGGGCCGCCCGCCCCCAGACGCCCGAGGGCGAACAGCATCCGCGTGGCCGGGCCGTCGCCGAGGACGATCGCCATGCGGAGCGCCACGCGGCGTGTGCCGGGGAGATCGCCGTCGAAGAACGCCCGTTCCCAGCTCGTGGCGACGTCGACCGAGAACCCGTCGCCGATCACTCCGTCGATCTCGTCGTTGCCGCGCTCGGTCTCGTGGCGGTAGATGGTCGCGGTCGAGGCGTTCATCCACACGCGCGGCGGGCGCGCGGCATCCCGAACCGCCGCGTGCAGCGCCCGCGTGGTCGCCCTTCGCGAACGCAGGATCTCGTCGCGGTTCGCGTCCGTGTAGCGGCACGACACGATCTTGCCGGCGAGGTTCACGAGCAGCTCGGCGCCGTCGACGAGACGGGCGATCCCGGCGGGGTCCGTCCACGTCGCGTGACCCGTGCGGCCCACCGTGACGACGTCGTAGCCGTCGTCGCGCAGGGCCGTCGCGAGCGCCCGGCCGACGAATCCGCTGGCTCCGGCGATGACCGCGCGTGACCGGGGGACGTCGTACTCCGAGGCGTTCACGGGGTCAGCCTAGGGCGGCGCGGCGGCGGGGGCGGCGACCTGACAGAATGGGCGCCATGCGACGACAGGACCGAGGGACGCGCGTAGCGCGCGGTGCCGTCGGCGCTTCTCTCGCCACGTTCGTCGCCCTGCTCTCGCACGTCACCGCCGGCGGCGACGTCCCCGGGTGGCTCGGCATCCTCATCCCCTGGGCGCTGTCCTTCGTCGTCTGCACCGTGCTGGCAGGCCGGCGCCTCTCGCTGTGGCGCCTCGCGCCGGCCGTGACGCTGAGCCAGCTGCTGTTCCACACCCTCTTCGTCCTCGGGGCGCACGACCCCGCCGCCGCCGGCCACGTCCACGGCGGTGCCCTCCCGTCCCTCGCGGGTCCGGACCTGACCATGGTCGCCCCGGATGCCGCGATGTGGGCCTGGCACCTCGTCGCCGCGACGGCGACGACGCTCGCCCTGCATCGCGGGGAGCGCACGATCGCCGTCTTGCGTACCCTGGCCGACCGGCTCGGCGCGTGGCTGCGCGTCCGGGTCGCCCTCGCCTCGGCCCTCCCGCGCCCCGTCGCGCGTCGCCGCGTCCTCGCCGAGATCGTCGCGGTCGTCCGCCCGACATCGGTGCTGCTGGCCGGCTCCGCGAGGCGGCGCGGTCCGCCGCTCGGCGCTCTCTGACGCCCGCCCCTCCGCGCTCACGCTGACGGGGCGTTCCCGCCGCGCGCCGGGGCACTGTGCCCCACGGCGCATCGCGCCCGTGCGGTGGGGGATCCGCGTCTCTTCCGACGCTCCCGTTCATCGCCGCCCGCGCTCTCGCGTTCGACGCGCACCGGGCACCGGCGACCGCCGGTCCCGCGCGGGCAGCCGGTCGCGCTCTCTCCCCTTCGGGAGATCTCGTGGCCGGACGACGGGTGCTCCGCGCACCCGAGAAGAGGTTCCTCTCCATGCATCGTCTCCGCGTCGTCGCGGCGGGGATCGCCGTGGCCGCCGTCGCCGTTCTGGCGTCGGTCGTCCCGGCATCCGCTCACGACGACCTGCTCTCCAGCTCACCCTCCGCGGGTGAGCGTCTGCCCTCCGCGCCCGATGAGATCTCCCTGAGGTTCTCGGCCGACGTCATGGACGTCGGTGCTCAGGTGATCGTCACCGACGCCGAGGGCGCCGATTGGGTCGCGGCCGATCCGGCCGTGGTGGCCGACGCGGTCACCGTGCCCCTGCAGGGTGGAATGCCCGTCGCCGGGTACGAGGTGCGATGGCACGTCGTCTCCAGCGATGGGCACCCGATCTCGGGCGTCATCCCGTTCACCGTCGGCGACGCCGCGCCCCTCGAACGGGCTGCCGCGTCGACCGCACCCCCTTCCGACGCGGCTCCCGCGTCCGATGCCGCGCCGGGCCTCCCGCGCGTCGTCGTCATCGGCGCGATCGGGGCGGGCATCGCGCTCGCCGTGTTCGCCGTCGTTCTCCTCCTCCGCCGTCGCGCCGGGCGCGACGCACAGTCCTGAAAGGCCACTCATGTCCACCACTCGCACCACCTCCGCCCTGCGCTTCGGCGCCCTCGCCCTCGCCGCGACCCTCGCCCTCGCGGGGTGCGCGTCGACCGCTCCCGCCCCGGCCGCCCCCGCGGCCGAGGCGTTCTCGACCACCGACGTGTGGGTCAAGGCCGCCGACTCCGGCATGAGCGCCGGCTTCGGTGAACTCCGCAACGCCGGCGACAGCGACCTCACCGTCGTGTCGGCCACCAGCCCCGCCACCTCGGCGATGGAACTGCACGAGACCGTGCAGAACGAGTCCGGGCAGATGGTCATGCGCCCGATCGAGGGCGGCTTCGTCATCCCCGCGCACGGGTCGATCGCGCTCGAGCCCGGCGGCAGCCACCTCATGTTCATGGACGTCACCTCGCCCCTGCGGGCCGGTGACGAGACGACCATCACACTGACGTTCTCGGACGATTCCACGGCCGAGATCACCGCCCCCGTGAAGGAGTTCGTCGGAGCGAACGAGAACTACGAGGGCGGCGAGCAGGACATGGGCGGTATGGGCGGCATGGAGTCGGGTCACTGATGACGCCTCGCGATCGATCCGCGTCGACCGGTCGCGGCCCGAGCCGGCGGGGGTTCCTCCTCGGAGGGACCGTCGCCGGCGCGGGCGCCGTCGCCGCGATCGGCATCGACGCCGCGGTCTCAGCGAGAGCGACGGATGCCGGAGCCTCCACGCCGCTGAACGGCGATGTGATCGTGCCGTTCTACGGCGAGCACCAGGCCGGGATCGACACCGACGCCCAGGCCCACGTCTCGCTCGTCGCGCTGGATCTACGCTCGGACACCGACCGGGAGGGCCTGCGGCGGCTGATGCGCACCCTCACCGACGACGCCGCCCGGCTCACGCGCGGGCACGGAGCCCTGGCCGACACCGAGCCGGAGCTGGCGACCGCTCCCGCGCGCCTGACGGTGACGTTCGGCTTCGGTCCGGGCTTCGTGGCGCGCGCCGAGGCCCCGGCGCCGGCGTGGCTGCGGCCTCTGCCCGCGTTCACGATCGACCGACTCCGGCCGGAGTTCGGCGACGGCGACCTGCTGCTGCAGATCGCCGCGGACGATCCCGTGACGGTGGCGCACGCGACGCGCATGCTGCTCAAGGACGCGCGCGCGTTCGCGTCGCCGCGCTGGGTGCAGCAGGGGTTCCGGCGCGCGCACGGCACCGTGCGACCGGGGACGACGATGCGCAACCTCTTCGGCCAGGTCGACGGCACCGCCAACCCGGTTCCCGGCACGACCGGGTTCGACGAGGTCGTGTGGGCGCGCGAGGGGTGGCTCGCCGGAGGTACCGGCATGGTCGTGCGCCGCATCGCCATGGACCTCGACAAGTGGGACCGCCTCGACCGGCCGGGCCGCGACCAGTCGGTCGGGCGGACGCACGCCACCGGTGCGCCGCTCACGGGCACGGACGAGTTCGACGAACCCGACTTCGAGGCGAAGGACGCCCTCGGCTTCCCCGTCATCCCGGAGTTCTCGCACGTGCGTCGCTCCCGCCCGGACGACCCCGCGCAGCGCATCTTCCGCCGTGGGTACAACTACGACGACGCGCCGCCGGCGGGGACGGTCTCGGACGCGGGGCTGCTGTTCGTCTCGTTCCAGGCCGACATCGACCGGCAGTTCGTGCCCATCCAGCGTCGGCTCGACGAGCTCGACCTGCTCAACGAATGGACGACCCCGATCGGGTCGGCCGTGTTCGCCCTCCCGCCCGGCTGTGCCGAGGGCGGTTTCATCGGAGAAGGAATCCTGTCATGACCACCACCCACCCGGGCGCCGGCCCCGCCGCCGACGAGGCGCCCGAGGGCGCGGCATCCCCCTCGCTCGTCCATGACCCGTCGCCGCCGCGCGGCCCGGACGCCCGCGGCACGAAGGGGTGGTTCACCACGCTCCTGCGCCGGCTGCACTTCTTCGCCGGGGTGCTCGTGGGCCCGTTCATCCTCGTCGCGGCGCTCAGCGGAGCGCTGTACGCGATCACGCCCACCCTGGACCGCATCGTGTACGCGCACGAGCTGACGGCGCCCTCCACCGCGGCCCCGCTGCCGTTGGCCGATCAGATCGTCGCGGCCGAGCAGTACGTCGGCGGGGACGCGAGCCCCGTCGCGGTGCGTCCCGCCCCCGAACCGGGGGCGACGACCCGCGTCATGTTCGCCGATCCGAACCTGGGGGCGAGCGAGACCCGGGCGATCTTCGTCGACCCGGGGTCCGCGGAGATCCGGGGCGACCTCACCGCGTACGGCACGAGCGGCGCTCTGCCGGTGCGGACGTGGGTGAGCGATCTGCACCGGAACCTCCACCTCGGCGAACCCGGCCGGTGGTACAGCGAGCTCGCGGCATCCTGGCTGGGGATCGTCGCGCTCGCCGGACTCGGGCTCTGGGTCGGGAGGATGCGGCGCAGTCGGCGCGGCCGTGCCGATCTCGTGCGCCCGAACCGGAAGCACACCGGCTACCGCGGGCTCTTCGGCTGGCACGCCTCGATCGGCGTGTGGGTCGTGCTCGGAGCGGTGTTCCTCTCGGCCACGGGCATCACGTGGTCGGCCTTCGCCGGGGCCAACGTCGCCGACCTCCGCGCCGCCGTCGGCGGGGGGACGCCGTCGCTGAACACGACCCTCGACGGCGACGCTCCCGTCGGCGGAGAGCACTCCCATCACGGCGGAGCCGCGGCGGCCCCGACCGGCGCGGCCAACCCCGCGACGTTCGACGCCGTTCTCGCGATCGCGCAGCGGATCAACGTCAACACCGGCCAGGTCGAGATCAAGCCGCCCGCCGCGCCCGGCAAAGCCTGGGTCGTGCAGGAGATCCAGCGGAGTTTCCCGACCGAGGTGGATGCCGTGGCGATCGACGGATCCACGATGCAGGTGACCGACCGCGTCGATTTCGCGGACTTCCCGCTGCTCGCGAAGCTCTCGCGGTGGGGCATCGACACCCACATGGGGTCGATGTTCGGCCTGGCCAACCAGCTCGTGCTGTTCGTGCTCGCCGTCGGGATCGCGTCGCTCGTCGTGCTCGGGTACGCGATGTGGTGGCGGCGTCGGCCGACGCACGGGTTCGCGGCGGCTCCGGCTCGCGGCGTGCTGCGCGGAGCGCCGTGGTGGGGGATCGGCCTCGTCCTTCTCGGTGCGGTCGCCCTCGGCTCGCTGTTGCCGTTCGTCGGCTACACGCTCGCGGCGTTCATCGTGCTCGACGTCGCCCTCGGGCTGGCGCAGCGGCGGAGGGTGCCGAACGGCTGAAAGGCCCGGTCAGTCGTCGTCGGGGTCGGGGAGGCTCTGGGCGATCTTGCTCGACTCCGCCGAGTCGCGTCCGACGCCCGGCTGGTAGTGCGCGATCGCCGAGTCGCCCGTCACGTGCGCCTCGCCCCCGGCGTTCGTCTCCCCGTCGCGGTGCGGCTCGGTCTCGTGTTCGTGATGGCGCGAGGTCGAGCCGCTTTCGCCGCGTGCGTCGTCGGTACCGCGCTCCATGTCGCCGTCGGCGGCACGCGTGCCCACGCCCGGGATGTCGTTCTGGCTCGAGACGTTCTGCACGCGCGCGTCGTCGTCGGTGTCGATCTCGGTGGCCGAGACCGCTCCGGAGTCGGCGCCCGCACCGCCGGCGGGCACGTCGGCAGCGTGGCCCTCGGCATCCGAGACGGTGTGCGCGTGGTCGGCTCCGGGCAGGTCTTCTGCGGGGGTGTTCACGATCGTGGTCCTTCCGGTGGGGTGTGAGGTCACGCTAAAGGGCGCGCCCGCGGGCGGGAACGGGGTTGACGCGCGGCCCTCGTGTCGGAGGGGCTGGATAGGCTCGACCCGACTCCCCGAAAGGAACCGCAATGCAGCAGCGTCCCCTCTCCCGCACCGGCCGCGAGGTCTCGGCGATCGGTCTCGGCACCTGGCAGCTCGGTCCCGACTGGGGCGGAGTCAGCGAAGACGAGGCGATGGATGTGCTCGCCGCATCGGTCGACGCCGGGGTGACGCTCTTCGACACCGCCGACGTGTACGGCGACGGGCGTTCCGAAGAACTCATCGGCGCGTTCCTGCAGAAGACGGATGCCACGGGCCTCACGGTCGCCACCAAGATGGGCCGTCGCGCCGATCAGACGCCCGAGAACTACACGATGGAGAACTTCCGCGCCTGGACGGACCGCTCGCGCCGTCTGCTCGCCCAAGACACGCTGGACCTGGTCCAGCTGCACTGCCCGCCCTCGGCGGTCATCGACGACGACGCCACCTACGACGCGCTCGACCAGCTCGTCTCGGAGGGCGTGATCGCCGCGTACGGCGCCTCGGTCGAGACGATGGACCAGGCCCTGTCGGCGCTGCGCCGACCGAACCTGACGAACCTCCAGATCATCTTCAACCCGTTCCGTCTGAAGCCGCTCGACGAGGTGCTGCCCGCCGCTGCCGAGAAGGGCGTCGCGGTGTTCGCGCGCGTTCCGCTCGCGAGCGGCCTGCTGTCGGGGAAGTACACCGCCGACACCACCTTCGACAAGGACGACCACCGCACCTACAACCGCAACGGCGAGGCCTTCGACAAGGGCGAGACGTTCTCGGGCGTCCCGTTCGCCGAGGGGGTGGCCGCGGCCGATGAGCTCAAGGCCGCACTTCCCGAGGGCGTGACGCTTCCGGCCGCGACGCTCGCGTGGATCGCGTCGCGCGAGGGCATCACCTCGGTGATCCCCGGCGCCCGGTCGGCGGAGCAGGCCACGGCCAACGCCGCGGCGGCCGGCCTGATCGGCGGTGGGTTCGACCTCGACGCGTTCGACGTTCTCGTGCGCGAGGTCTACGACCGTCGCTTGCGCGCAGAGATCCACCCGCAGTGGTGACTCACGCCTGACACGACGGACGCCGGCCCCCTCGGGGACCGGCGTCCGTCTTCTGTCCGGGCGTCAGCTGACGTCGCCGCGCCACGCGCCGGATTCGGCGCCGCGCGACTCGATGTACTCCTTGAAGTTCTTGAGGTCCTTCTTGACCGAGTGGTCGTCGGCGCCGAAGACGGCACCGGCCTTCTCGAGGAGGCCCGTGGGCTCCCAGTCGATCTGCACGGTGACGCGCGTCTCGTCGTCGGACAGGCGGTGGAACGT
>NZ_CAKKMM010000094.1:0-12444 GCF_918698205.1 Microbacterium sp. Bi128
GTTCACGACATAGCGACGATCGCGCAGCCAGTACGAGAGACTGCGCGCCGCGACGGCTCCTCCGGGGGTGCCGGGCAGCAGGGCGAACCACCCGAGACCCGCGCGCTCGCGCACCGTGACCGGACGCGGTGTGGTGGTCAGCAGGATGCGGACGAGCGCGAACCACGCCGCCGCGAGCAGGGCGACGGTCGCCAGCGCCACGACGACGCTGCCGATCGCCGCACCGGTGCTCGGCGCCAAGGCGATGCTCCATGCGGCGCCCACGGGAGTCCAGGCGAGCACCTCGGCGGCGGACACCAACTGCGTCGGCACCGAGCCCCGCCACTCGAGAGACCCGAAGAAGATGCCGACCGGCACGACCACCACGAGGACGGCGACGAGGTAGACCCCGATGAGCTCACGCGATTGGCGAGGCCGGCGCACGAGAGCCCCGAGCGCCATGCTCACCCGCGCGAGGAGGACGCACGTGACGATCCCGAGCACGATCGAGGCCACGCTCGCCACGACGGACGCGCCCTGCGCTGTCCACGCCACCGCGAGGCTCACGGCGAGGACGAGGACGACCAGCACCGGCACGCTGAGCAGCCCCGCCAGCAACAGCGCGGCCGCGAGGGGACGCGGCTCTGCGCCGACGACGGCGAAGCGCCGCGGATCGAGCGGATCGACGGATGCCGTCACCGGCGGGGCGATCGCGAAACCGAGCGTGACCGCGGAACCGGCGAGCACGGTCACCACCGCCGTCGTCAGCCGGTTCGCGTCGGCGAGAGCGACGACGTTGATGACGGCGAAGACCGTTCCCGCGACCAGCACGAACAGCCCGACCGCACGACGGAGAACGTGATCCCGGTCGCCCCGGAGGGCGCCGAGCATCATCGCGAGTCTCAGGCGGAGAACGTGTGCAACCACTCGAGCCCCTCCACGTCGCCGAGGCCGCCCGCGAGCTCGAGGAAACGTTCCTCGAGCGTCGAGCCACCGCGCACCTCGTCGACCGTGCCCTCGGCGAGGACCTGACCGGCCACGATCACCGCGACGCGCGAACACACCCGCTCCACGAGTTCCATGCCGTGGCTGGAGAGGATCACCGTTCCGCCGTGGTCGACGTAGGCGCGCAGGATGTCGAGGATCACCGCGCTCGACACCGGGTCCACCGCCTCGAACGGTTCGTCGAGGACGAGCAGGCGCGGCGAGTGGATCATGGCCCCCGCGAGCATCACCTTCTTGGTCATCCCCGCCGAGTAGTCCGACACCGGACGCCCGAGGGCCTCGACGAGGTCGAAGGCGCGAGCCAGATCCGCTGCGCGGCTTTCGACGACCGGTGCGGGCAGCCCTCGCAAGGCGCCGTAGTACGACAACAGTTGGCGGCCCGTCAGACGATCGAAGGTGCGCAGACGATCGGGCAGGACGCCGATGAGCTTCTTGGCTGCGCGCGACTGGCGTGCCGCGTCCATCCCGTTGATCTCGACCGTGCCGCCGTCGGAGCGCAGGAGCCCCGCGATGATGGAGAGGGTCGTGGTCTTCCCGGCGCCGTTGGGGCCGACGAGCCCGTAGAACGAGCCGGCGGGAACGGTCAGATCGATTCCATCGACCGCGCGCACCTCCCCGAACGTCTTCGTCACGCTGCGCAACCGCAGTGCCGGGACGCCCGCGTCGGCATCGGGCGCCTCGACGGCAACGGCCGACGATGCCGTGTCGGAAGATCGGCCGTCGGAAACCTCGGGCTCAGCGATCACCGGCTCCTCGGCCGCCGGTTCTTCGATGACCGGTTCCTCTACGACCCGCGCCTCGACCGGTGCATCCGCCGGCGTCGGGTCCTGACTGATCGTCGAGTCGGAGTCATCCGGTTCGTGCGACGCGAGACCGGTGCGCCCGACATTCGGCTCGGCAGCGAGCTCTTCAGACACCGGCACCTCGGGCGCCGACTCCTCAGACACCGGCTCGGCGGCCACCGGTTCCGCGACCACCGGCTCCTCGAGCTCAGGCGCGGACTCGGGCTCGGGCTCGGAGACCACCGCTTCGTCGGGCGCGGACTCGGAGGCCACCGCTTCGTCCGTCGCAGCCTCAGCGTCCACCAGGGGTGCACCGGCGACCGGCTCCGCGACCACCGGCTCCTCGACGGCCACATCAGCGGGAATGGGATCGGCGGCGACGGGGGCGGGCACCGCGCCGAGCTGCACGACCAACGGAAGCGGCGGGCGCGGCGGGACGACCAGATCATCGGGAAGCGGGGGCGGAGGACCCGGGACCACCGTCGGGGTCTCGACGCCGGCCGGCTTCGCCGCGGGGGTGCGCGGCGTGGCGGGCTTCTTCGCCGCGGGGGTGCGCGGCGTGGCGGGCTTCTTCGCCACGGGGGTGCGCGGCGTCGCGGGCTTCTTCGTCGCCGCGGCCCGGGGCGCTGTCGGCTTCTTCTCGCCCGTCGTGCGCGGTGTCGCGGGTTTCTTGGCGGCGGCGGAGCGCGGCGCGGCAGGTTTCTTCTCTGCGGCGGCCCCGGGTGCGGCGGGCTTCTTCGCCGCCGTCGGCCGCGGGCTGCGCGACGAGGACGTCGTGGAGGCACTACGCGGAGACGACGCGCCACGTGAGGCCGATTTCGGTGTCGTCGGCGTGTCGTCGCCTCCGGACTCGTCCGCGACGGCCGCGGCAGAAGACGCGGGGCGACGCGGGGCGCGGGGCTTGCTGACGCGCGGCTTCGCCGTGGGAGCGGCGTCGACGCTCGCCGCGTCGTCCTCCGACGAAGCGGGGGCGGACTCGGGGGGCTGCGGCAGCGACGCTGTCATCACTACAAACTAGCAACCCGCTCCGACACGAACCCTGGGGCGGGCCCAGGGAACGAGATCCGGCGTCATCACGAAACCACAACGACCAGAGCGAATAATGCACCTTCTCAGGCCGTTTGGCTAGCATGAATTCGACACGAAGGCGTGACATTCCGGTGAACCGGAAATGACAACTCATCCCCCAGGAGCCTGCCTTGACCCTTCAGATCGTCATCCTCGCCGCGGGCATGGGCTCGCGACTCGGTCGCAGTCTGCCCAAACCTCTCACCGTTCTGGCCGACGGCCGGAGCATCATGCAGCAACAGCACGACAACGTCCACGCCGCATTCGGACGCGACGCACGCATCACGACCGTGGTCGGCTATCGCGCCGAGACCGTCGTCGACGCCTTCCCCCGGGTCGACTACGTCTACAACGACCGCTACGACCAGACCAACACGTCCAAGAGCCTCCTGCGCGCGCTCGGCGCAACGGGACGCGGCGGCGTGCTGTGGATGAACGGCGACGTCGTCTTCGACCCCCGGGTCCTCGGGCGCGCGGTCGAGCTCATCGATGCCGACCGGTCGTTCGTCACTGTCAACACCGCCAAGGTGAGCGACGAAGAGGTCAAGTACACCGTCGATGCCGAGGGCTTCGTGAAAAACCTCTCGAAGGTCGTCACCGGCGGCCTCGGTGAGGCCGTGGGCATCAACTACGTCTCGTCCCGCGACAAGAAGACCCTCCAGCGTCACCTCCAGCGCGTCGACGACCAGGACTACTTCGAGCGCGGCATCGAGCTCGCGATCGCGACCGAGGGCATGCGTGTGGAGCCGCTCGACATCTCTGATCTGTACGCCGTCGAGGTCGACTTCGCGGAAGACCTCGAGCGCGCGAACCTGTTCGTCTGATTCGCGGCGCGAGTCAAGACCCCGCCGATCGGTACCGCGCGGGGCAGGATGTTCCCATGGCCGAGAAGGTGCACCGCATTCATTCCCTGCCCGACGACGCGCCCTGGAAGGGCGGGCTGCCGCCGGAGGGATCCGATGAGCATCCGCGCACGATCCGGATGCTCGACCGTGTCCTGGCGGTGCAGCGCCCCGCGGTCCTCGCCCACTTGCGCAGCATCCGGCTTCGGCATCCGGATGCCTCCACGCAGCAGATCCTCCGGATCCTCGAGCGGCGCTACCTCGCCGCGGTCACGACCGGTGGCGCCGCCGTGGGCGCGACCGCGGTCGTCCCCGGCATCGGTACCGGCGTCACTCTCGCGTTGAGCGGCGTCGAGACCTTCGGGTTCCTCGAGGCGACGGCGCTGTTCGCCCAGTCCGTCGCGGAAGTGCACGGGGTGGCCGTCGACGACCCCGACCGCGCCCGAGCGCTCGTGCTCACCCTGATGCTCGGCAAGGAAGGGATCGACCTCGTCTCGCAGCTGGCCTCCCAGGCCGCCGGGCGCGGCGGCAGCCGTTCCACCTATTGGGGCGAGTTGGTCACCAAGACACTGCCGCGTGCGGCGGTCGGCCCGCTCGTGGACCGGCTGAAGACCACGTTCGCCCGACAGTTCGCCGCCCGCGGAGGTGCGTCCTGGCTCGGGAAGGCACTCCCCTTCGGCGTCGGCGCCGTGGTCGGCGGGGCCGGGAACAACATCCTCGGCCGACGCGTCCTCGTCAATTCGCGCCGCGCCTTCGGTGCGCCCCCGCTGATCCTGCCGCGCGACATCGAACCGCGCCCCGGAGCCGAGCGACTCGAGCGTCGCGCCGCCGGCGGAGTCCAGCGCGTGGGCGGAGCGATCGCCGGAGCGGTCGGGTCGGCGACCCGCCGCACGGGGTCCGTGGCGCGAAAGGCACTCCCCCGACGCAAGGAGCAGCCCGACGACGACACATCGACCGAGGCATCCTGACCGCCCTTCTCATCGACTCCGTCCGGACGCAAGACCTGGGCGCAAGCGGGCGGATCGCGTTAGCCTCGCGACATGGGCGACCTCCTCGATCTCCTCGCCGTCTGGATGCCGCGTCAGCGCTGGTATGGGACGAAGGGCCGTGATCCACAACTGACCCTCGTCGCAGAGTGGAAGCTGGATGCCGCGGCATCCCGGCTGCTGCTCGTGCGCGACGACGCTGCCACTCCCCCCGTGGTGTATCAGGTGCCCGTGTCACGGCGCGACCCCGAGGGGGTGCTGCCCGGGAGCCTGATCGGTCCCGCGGACGAGGGACGGGTCTGGTCGGATGCCACGACCGACGGCGCCTTCACCGATCTGCTCTTCGGCTTGGTGTCCTCGGCTAGGAGCGATGCCCTCGCTCCGGAGGGGCTCGTCGGGATCCCCCTCGCGACCCCGTCGACCGTGCCGGAGGCGTCCGTTCCCGCGCGTGTGCTCAGCGGCGAGCAGTCCAACACCTCGATCATCTTCCGGCCCGAGGGTGGGCGTCCGGTCATCTGCAAGCTCTTCCGACAGGTCAATGCCGGGATCAACCCCGACGTCGAGCTGCAGTCGGCGCTCGCCAGCGGTGGCGCCACCTTCGTCCCCGCGGCGATCGGCGAACTGCGCGGCACGTGGACCGCGACGGACGGTGAGAGCGTGACCGGGTCGCTGGCCTTCGCGCAAGAGTTCTTCGAGGGCGTCGAGGATGCCTGGCGCGTCGCCCTGCAGGCGGCGCTCGCCGGGGACGACTTCACCGCGTCCGCTCGCGCCCTCGGCGAGAGCGTCGCCGGGATGCATGTCGCGCTGGCCGCGGAGTTCCCCACGGTGGCCCCCGATGCCGCGGTCCGCTCGACCATCGCCGGAGCCTGGGAGCGTCGGCTCACGATCGCGCTGACCGAGGTGCCCGCGCTGACCCCCTACGCCGAGCGCATCCGCGCCGTGTACGCCGCGGCAGCGGCGGCGGAGTGGCCACCGCTGCAGCGGGTGCACGGCGACCTCCACCTCGGTCAAGTGCTGCACACGCCCACGAACGGGTGGGTGCTGCTGGACTTCGAGGGCGAACCGCTGCGTCCGATCACGGAACGGCGGAGCCCCGACCTCGCGGTCCGCGACGTCGCCGGCATGCTCCGGTCGTTCGACTACGTCTCGGGCGCGGTGGCGGAAGACGATGGAGCAACCGTCCGGGCGTGGGTCATCGCCGCCCAGGAGGCGTTCCTCGACGGATACGCCGCGACCGTGGGGACGGGACCGGCGGCGCCCGACACGCTCCTCGCGGCCTTCGAACTCGACAAGGCCGTGTACGAGGCGATCTACGAGACGCGCAACCGCCCCGACTGGATCGGCATCCCGCTCGCGGCGATCGGACGGCTCGCGCCCCTCGACCGCTGACGCGCGCTCACCCGGCGGACGAGGAGTTCCGGTCGTCCCACCGCTCCATGAGCACGCGCACGGCATCGTGGAAGCGACGGGTCGAGGATCCGGGCGCCGTGTCGCCGAAGTAGTGCCGCACCCAGTGGTCCAGGCGCTCGACGGCCGCGGGGTCGTCGAGTACGCGATCCGCCCGCTCCACGATGTCGCCCGAGTCCGCGGCATCCAGCCATTCGCACGCGGCGAGGTAGCCCGTGTCGTCCACGAGCGCTTCGGGGTCGACCGGCCGGGTGATGAGCAGGGGTTTACCCGCGGCCAACCGGTCGTAGACCATCGCCGAGATGTCGACGACGGCGAGATCGGCCGCCGCGAGCTGCCAGCCGAGGTCGGGTGCGGTGTCGTGCACGTGCTGCGCGGCGGGGTCCGCGGCGTTGGCGGCCGCGAGCGCCGCGACGATTCTCGCGTTCGCGGCGGCGTACGCCGGATCCACGACGCCGGACCGAGGGTGGGGGCGGTACACGACGCGGTGGCGACCCGTGGCCAGCAGCGCCGAGACCAGCGCCTCGCCGTGGGTCACGATCGAGCCGTAGTGGGCCGAGGGCCGGTCCCCCTCCCACGTCGGGGCGTACAGGACGACGCGGCGCTCGTCGGGGGTGTAGGGCAGCGCGCCGGAGTAGTGGTCGGCCTGGGGCCGGCCGATCGCGAACGTGCGCCGGTCGAGGTCGTAGTCCCACAGGGTGCGGGACAGCCGCGCGCGTGCGGCATCCCCGGCGATGAAGGCGTAGTCGTACGCCTTGAACTGGTTCGTGGTCATGTACATCTTGTCGGACTCGCCGTGGTTGATGAACACGTGCCACCGGCGGCCGTATCGGAACATCTGGAAGTTGCGGGTGTTCTGGTTGACGTAGAACACGATGCGCACGTCCTGCTCGTCGAGCACCTGTTCCACGTCGCGCACGGTGGGGGCGTAGGCGACCGGGAGCGCGTCGTCGCGCAGGAGCGCATCGGCACCGCGGATGGCGCGCGAGATCACCATGACCGGCCACTCGCGCGCCAGCTCGCGCAGCGGGGCGTACCACTGACGCATCTGGTACATGTTGACCGGACCGTCGGCGAAGTACACGGCGATGCGGAAGCGGTTCTGCGGGAGGGGGCCGCGCTCCGCGAGCATGCGGCGCAGATCGATGCGCGCGCGTCGGGTGGCGAGGGCCTTGCGCAGCAGCCCGACGGCGAGGACGGCGTCGCGGGCGAGAGGCATCGTTCCAGGGTACCGGCCAGGTCGGCGTGAAAGGATCGCCGGATGCACCTCGCGACCCCCGGCCGCCGAGACGCGCCCGTTCCCCCCGACGACGCCGGCGTGAGCTTCGTCATGCCCGTCCTCAACGAGGAGCGGTATCTGCGCCGCGCCGTGGCGTCGACGCTCGCGCAGGAGGTTCCGGGGCCGGTGGAGCTCGTCCTGGCGCTCGGACCGTCGACGGATGCCTCGCGGGCGATCGCCCGCGAGATCGCCGCCGCCGATGCCCGCGTGGTACTCGTGGACAATCCGGCTGCCGACATCCCGGTCGGCTTGAACCTCGCGATCCGTGCCAGCCGGTACCCCACGATCGTGCGCGTCGACGCGCACTCGGAACTCGTGCCGGGGTACACGCGACGCGCTCTGGCGACCCTCGCGCGCACCCGCGCCGCGAACGTCGGCGGCGTGATGCGCGCCGACGGCCGGTCGCCGTTCCAGCGGGCGGTGGCGCGGGCGTACAACTCCCGCGTCGGTCTCGGCGGCGGCGCCTACCATGGCGGCACCGAGGAGGGCGAGGCGGAGTCGGCGTACCTGGGCGTGTTCCGGCGGACCGTGCTCGAGGAGGTCGGGGCGTTCGACGAGTCGATCCGCCGCGGCGAGGATTGGGAGCTGAACCTGCGCATCCGCCGCGCCGGGTACCGCGTATGGTTCGATCCCACGCTGTCGGTGGTCTACTGGCCGCGCGAGAGCTGGCCGCGGCTGGTACGGCAGTTCCGCGCCACCGGCGCGTGGCGCGGCGAGTTGGTGCGCCGCTACGGCCGACGCAACTCGCTGCGGTTTTTCGCTCCCCCGGTTCTCGTCGTCGCGGCGGTCGCCTCGGTCGTCGTGGGCGTGCTGCAGGCGACCGGGGTGGTGCGCGGGCGACGGTCCGGCCTCGTCCACGCGCCGGTGACGGCGTACGCCGCGCTCGTCGGCGCGGTCGCGCTCGGCCCCGGCGGGGGTCGCCGCTGGCGGGACCGGGCGTGGACGGCGGCGGTGCTGCCGTCGATGCACGTGCCGTGGGGCGCGGGGTTCCTGTGGGCGATCGCGCGCGGCGCCCGCGACACGGTCGACACCTCGCGGCTGGACGGACGCAACACGCCGCTTCCCTGAGCCCGCGACATCCCTTCTCAGTCGCGGTCGACGAAGCCCTGATCGAGGATGCGGGCGACGACCCGCTCGGCGGCCCGGCCGTCCTCGCGCGCGACGAACACGCGCCGGAACCGCTCGTACCTCTCGCGGAAGATGTGCGGATCGATGTCGGCGATCGCGCGTTCGAGCTCGTCCTGCGTCCGCACGACGGGACCGGGGGCAGCCTCGAGCAGGTCGAAGTAGAACCCGCGCAGCTGTCCGCGGTAGTGCTCAAGGTCGGGCACGAGGAAGTACATGGGCTTGCCGGTGATGCTGAAGTCGAACATGACCGACGAGTAGTCGGTGATCAGGGCATCGGCCGCCGCGAACAAGCGCGCGGCATCCGGATACCCCGTGACGTCGATGACACGCGGACCGCGCGCGTCCTCTCCCGGCAGGAGGGTGCGCGTGTGCCCGCGGACGAGCACGACCGCGTCGGCCGTTTTCGCCAAGGCGGCCGGATCGACGAAGTCGACGATCTCGTCGCGGTCGTCGCGCCAGGTCGGGGCGTAGAGAAGCACTCGTTCCTCGGCGCCGATCCCCAGGCTCCGCCTCGTCGCCGCGCCGTCGTCGGCCTGCAGCGAGTCGTTGCGCGGATACCCCTCGACCCAGATGGGACGCCGCCGGAACGCGTACGCCCGCGAGAGCACCCGCGCGGCATACGGGCTCTGGGCCAGGAGCACGTCCCAGCGCCGGCTCTCGCGCACCACGGCGAGCATGCGCCGCGGGTCGAATCCCGGCCGGTGCAGCGCCAATCGCTTGAGCGGCGTACCGTGCCACGTCTGCAGCACCGTCTGACCCGGCGTCCGGACGAACCGACGACGCAGCCAGTCGTTGACCACCAGCAGCCGCGCGGCGGCGCGGGCCCGCCACCACTCGGGGCTGCCCTCGACCACCGCGACCGCCCCATCCGGCACCGGCACCGACAGGTCGACGACACTCCAGTAGCGGGTGACGCCGGGGGCGACGCGGGCGAGCTGACGATCGATCGCGTACGGGTTGCACGCCGCCGTCCGGCCGTAGAAGCTCTCGAAGAACACCGCGTTCTCGAGCGGCTGGCGCGAGGTGGCGTACCGCCGTTCCAGCGCGGCCTGCCCCTCGCCCGATTCGTACGCCGGGTCCACGGGCGGCCCGACCCGAAGCCGACCGCCGTCCCAAGCCGCGCTGAGGCCCGGCAGGACGGTGCGAGCGAGGGATGCCGTGGGAGGCTCGGCATCCTCGGCCTCCCCCGGGTCGATGTGCAGACGGTACTCCCCCGTCGGGAGCGGAAGCTCGGGCCCGCCCCACCGGGCGGCGCGCAGCGGCAGCACCGCGCGCCAGGTGCGTCCGCGACCGTGCAGGCGCGCCGCGACCCGCGCGCGAGGGCCCTCCAGCGACACGGCCGCGGGCCGGGGGCCTGTGCCGGAGATCTCCAGAACGGCGAGGCCGTCCTCCTGGGTGAAGCGGGCATCGGTCATGGCGTCCTCTTCCTTCGGCTCCCCGCGGAGCGGCCGCGCGCCTCGGCATCCATCCGCGCGCGGACGGCCCGGTGCACGCGCTCGGCATTGCGCCCGTCACGGTGCGCGTGCACGGTCGCGCTGCGCCGGCGGGACGCGTCACGCGCCACGGACGGGTCGTGCAGGATGCCGTCGAGCCGATCGATCGTCTCGGCCCAGGTGCGGGCGGCGTCGTCACCGGCGACGTCGGCGTAACGTCCGTACAGCCCGCGCCGCGCCGTGTACGCCTCGAGGTCGGGCGCGAAGAACGCGACCGGCAGCGGCACGAGCGCCGCGTCGAAGGCCAGCGAAGAGTAGTCGGTGATGAGCGCGTCCAGCCCTGGGAGCAGCGGCGTGACGTCTGCGACGACGTCGCTGCCGAGCAGCCGGATGCGCCCGCTCGACGGGCGGTAGTCGCCGACGCTGAGCGGGTGCGGACGTACCAGCAGGACGGCGTCGTGCCGCGACAGCACCTCGTCGATGCGGCCCCAATCGGTCGCCGTCGGAATCGCGGGGTCGGGCGCGCCGTCACGCCAGGTCGGCGCGTACAGCACGACGCGACGCTCGTCGAGATCGAGGTCCAGCGCGGCCGAGATCGCGTCGCGGGCCGCCCGTCGGCGATCCGCCGCGGACCCGAGCGAGAGCACGTCGACACGGGGTTCGCCCGTAACGGGAACACGGGAGTCATCGAGGCCGAAGGCGGTCTCGAGCCGACCGCGGACGAGGTGCGACGCGGCCGGGATCAGCGAGATCTGCCGCATCGTGCGCCGGTACAGCACGGCGAGCAGCCGGTTCACGGCCCGCGATTCCGGCAGGAGCGCGCTGCGGGTGGTCTCGGGTGAGTCCAGTCCGATCCGCTTGAGGGGGATGCCGTGCCACAACTGCACGACCAGCGCTCCCGAGACCGCATAGCGCTGCACGTCACCGAAACCGTGCGTGACGACGATGACGCGAGCGCGGGCGGTGCGCCAGAGACCGCGGAGCGAATCGCGCCGCACCCACGGGATGCCGAGCGCCTCGGCATCCGCCGTCTGGACGTCGTCCGCGACGAGCCAGGTCGTCCGCTCGCCCGCCGCAGCAGCGACCTGCCACAGCGCGAGGGCGCCGTCGGCCACGCCGACAGCGCAGCCGAAGACCCAGCGCTCGCGCGAACGCGGGACCACCGCCGTCAGCAGTCGCCCCGCCACGTAGAGCGGAATGCGCTGGAGTTTTCGCGCATTTCCCGCACCGAACGAGAAAGACGCCACCCCGCGAGCCTATCGCGGGGTGGCGTCCGGACCCGAAGGTCAGTTCTGCATGGCGCCCAGCGTCACGTCGGTGGTGCTCTGCTTCCCCCCGCGCACGTAGGTCACCTTGGCCTCGGCACCCGCGGCGAGCGCGCGCACCTGAGCCGTCAGGTCGACCGAGTTGGTGATGGGGATGCCGTTGAACTCGGTGATGACGTCACCCTTCTGCACTCCACCGGCCTGCGCTGCTCCGCCGGCCGAGACGTCGGCGACGTAGGCACCGGTCGTGGTGGCGCCCTGGATCGAGGCGGCGTCCTGGACGCTCGCGCCCAGCAGACCGTGGGTCGCCGCACCGGAGTCGATGATCTCCTGCGACACGCGCTTGGCGATGTCGGAGGGGATCGAGAACCCGACACCGATGTTGCCGGACTGGCCGCCGCCGGGCGACGAACCGCCCGCGCTGGCGATCGCGACGTTGATGCCGATCAGCTTCCCCTGGTCGTCGACGAGCGCCCCACCGGAGTTGCCCGGGTTGATGGCGGCATCCGTCTGGATGACGGCGATCTTGATCGTCTGGGTGGTCTGGGGACTCTGCTGGCCCTGACCGAAGTCGAAGAAGAACGGGCTCTCGCCGCCGGGTTCGCTGCCCTGGTCGGAGTCCGAACTGTCCTTCGGCGCCGCGGACGAAGCGACCTGGATCGACCGGTTCAGCGCGCTGACGATACCGGTCGTCACGGTGTTGGGCAGGCCCAGAGGCGCACCGATCGCGACGGTGTTGTCGCCCACGTTGAGCTTGGACGAGTCCGCCCACTCGACGGGCGTCATGTTCGACGCGTTCTCGAGCTTGATGACGGCGAGGTCGTACGTGGGGTCGGTGCCGACGAGCTTCGCCGCGAACACACGACCGTCGGACGTGGTGACCGACAGCTGCGCGTCCCCGGTCTTGCCGTCGAGCGTCACGACGTGCGTGTTGGTCAGGACGTAGCCGTCGTCGCTGAGGACGACACCGGATCCGGTGCCCCCGGTCTGTCCGCCGCGGGCGCTGATCGTGACGACGCTCGGAACGACCTTCGCCGCCACGGCGGCGGTGGCGTTGACGTTGCTCGGGTCGTTGACCGTGATCGCGGTCGGGCCCGAAGCCGTCGCGCCGTCCGAGCCGCCCCAGAGGGCGAGACCGGCGTAGGTGCCGCCCAGACCGGCGCCACCCCCGACGAGTGCGGCTGCGACGAGGAGAGCCGCGATCTTGGCCCCGGAGCCCTTCTTCCGCGACTTCGCGGTCGCGTCCGACTCGGGCAGGGCCAGTGTGGGC